>NZ_AQXL01000130.1 GCF_000376225.1 Effusibacillus pohliae DSM 22757 | reverse complement strand
GAACGTCCAAGCCAGCACAACACTCTCGAATAGCGTCCAAGTATCTCATCCTTTCCAAGCAGGGCACAGCCGC
This sequence comes from Effusibacillus pohliae DSM 22757, assembly GCF_000376225.1. Classification (NCBI taxonomy): domain Bacteria; kingdom Bacillati; phylum Bacillota; class Bacilli; order Caryophanales; family Alicyclobacillaceae; genus Effusibacillus; species Effusibacillus pohliae. Next base: position 110,160 of record NZ_AQXL01000130.1, on the reverse strand, counting down.
CTGACCCAGGGAAATTTGATGGATGTGCTCGTGGCAACAATCATTTGTGCTCAAGGCGGCTGTGGCTAGTTTAAGCCTCGGGGTCGATCCCCCATAAAAAACACAACCTTCCTGTCCTGCTTGGTTTCATATTCGCTTATGGACGCCAAAAAGTAAATCGCTTTGGAGGACATTTTCATAATCATGTTGTGCCCCGCCAGGGGCATGGGGGTTTAAGCAAAAAACGGTCCAGTTGAGCCTCCGGCAGCGGGTACGTCCCTTCCAGTTCAAGCGGGTTCTGTGTGGCCAGCACAAAAAACGGGTTGGGCAGTTGCCTTGTTTGGCCGCCGACAGTCACCGCCGCTTCCTGCATCGCTTCCAACAAGGCGGACTGGGTCTTCGGAGTCGCGCGGTTGATTTCGTCAGCGAGTACCAGATTGCCGTAAATCGGGCCTTGCTGGAACACGAATTGCATGCCTTGCCCCGGCACTTCCCGCAGAATCTCCGTACCGACAATGTCGGCCGGCATCAGGTCGGGTGTGAATTGAATCCTGGAATAGCTCATTTCCATCACTTCCGACAGGGTTCTGACCAACAAGGTTTTGCCCAGACCGGGAATGCCTTCCAATAACGCATGGCCGCCTGCCAGGATGCAGTACAACACCTGTTCCACCACATCTTCCTGGCCGATTACCCGGTTTGCGATTTCCACCCGCATTTGCTGTATTTTTTCACGATATGCTTCCACCATCTCGGCCATTCAATAGCGCCACCTTTCGTAATGCCACCGGCACCTTCGATTCTAAGGAGCGATCTCGGAAAAATAAGTGCGCACCGCTTCCTGTTCGCTTGCCGGCAAATTGCTTCGTTCCACACTTTCTCTCGCGTAATCCGAATACTGCCGATAGACTTCCTCATACGGCCGGGCGACCCCGGGCGTCACTTGGCCGCTGCCGTTGGTCATCCAGCCCGAGCCTTGGTGCAGCGGACCCGATGCATCGTTGCCTTTTTCGCCGATGCCGAATTCACCAGCAGGCACCATTACAAGTTCTCTTCCGCCCTGACCGGTACCCCAGCCGGAACCGCCTGTACCCGCTCCTCTGCCGAAACCGCCCTGTCCGGCACCTTGGCCCTGTCCGGCACCTTGGCCTTGTCCCGCGCCTTGGCCCTGCCCGGCGCCGTCCGCCTGCCCACTGTCGTCCGCGGCGTTGCCGTCAACAGACGCATACGTTCCCGCGCCCAATTCCCCGCCCGCTTTCGCCAGAGCCTTGCCGACACTCCTCAACGCTGCGGCCTGCTGCGTATCGGCATTGGCCAGCATGTCGGCCAAGTCGCCGATTTGATTTTGCATGTCGCTCAAATCGCCGCTGTTTAGGGCATTGGCCGATCGATTCAACGCGTCTTTCATTGCACTATTCGAATTCGCACTGGCCTGAGCTAGCGCATTCGCCAACTGCCGTTTTTGTTCTTCGGTCAATTGTGCGAGTTTGTCTTTCATCTCCAGCAGCGCTTTGCTGATCTCCCGCGCATTCCTGTTCTGCAGCGCGTCGGCCAGCGATTTGCCCGCTTCCGTCTTGGCCAGCGCATCGGCCAATTTTTCCTGATCGGCCAGTTGTTTGCGCTGCTCCTCTTCCAGCGACTTGATTTTGTTTTGTGCTTTTGCCAGCGCCCGTTGCAGATCCTCACGCTGTTTTGCTTCTTTCAGTTCCTGCTGCAACTTTTCGATCACCTCATCGAGCTTCGCCTGATTCGGCTGATTCAGCGCCGCCTGCTGTTTCGCTTGTTCGACCAACTTTTTTGCCTCGGCGGCGATCTTCTCCGCTTCTTTCTTGACTTGGTGCCGCTCAACCGCCACTTGGTCAAGCGGATTCGGAAGATAAACGAGCACCGCGACCGCCAGCAGAGAAGCTGCAATGATCCCTGCCGACTTTCGGGAAACACGGATCGGTACGATCTTTGCCGCATCATCCCGGTGTTTCAGCAGCATTTCGATCGCTTCCTGCCGCTGCAATTTGGCGATCATCGACTGCTCGGAAGCAAAATGCAGCGCGGTCTGCACCCTCTCCGCCAGGCCGTAGCGATCGACCGCCGCCGCCGCTTGCTTGTAAGTCGGCGGGGTGACCAGTCCCCACGCCAAGCCGCAAACACATCCCAGTGCCAGCAACCCGAGGGCGATGCGGAAACTGTAGAGAATTAGGACGAACCGTGCGGCAAGCAGCAGCAGGCAGGCCGCACCCGCACCTGCCAGGATGCCAATGCCACCGGTGTGCAGCGTTCGCTTTGCCCATAACCGCCTTCTCACAGGCAAAAGACCGGTCAACAGCTCCTGCAGGATCATTTTGCCGCCTCTTTTCGTTTGCCAAACGGTAAAATCGGCCGTTTCACAGGCGACACCAGCCGCACGCTAAAGAACAGCAGCAGCGCGGAAAGCGGCATGTACACCAGCAAAAAATACAGCCACGGTTGCATCGGAAGGGGGTTGAGGATCCCGTTCGGGCCTCTCCCTTGTCCCATCATCACGACTTCCGGCTCAACCATGGAGACCAAATTGAGCACCGGGTTGAGCGCAGAAACGTAAAAAATCTCCGGGTGGAGGTTCCACTGCATCCCCGTCAGATTCTGCATTTGCAGATACTGCAGCGTAAAGATGGCGATCAACACAGTCGCTCCCAGCACAAAAAATGTCAACCCATACGCCACCACCGTACTTACGCCTGTCCGTTTAAACCAGCAGGAACAGAACAGCCCGATCGATCCGAACAGCAGGATCACCATCAGATAGAACCCGAACACGCCGAGCAGTTGCTGCGGCGAGATGCCTCCGTACAGATAGACCACCGCATACAGCGGCAGAGTGGAAAACACCAGCAGCGAGACGAAGGAGGTGGAGGACACCAATTTTGACAAAACGATCCTGAACGGCGACAGATGGGTGGTCAGCAGAATATTCAAGGTCTGCCGTTCCCGCTCTCCCGCGATCGCGCCGCCCGTCAGGCCGGGCACAACAAAGCTGATCAGGATCAATTGAAACACCGACAGCATCACAAACAGCTCTTTGCTCTGCCCCGGATTAAAATAGCTGATCCGTGCGAACCGGATGTAGATAAAACCGAATGTGACCGCCCCGATCGCCAGCAGATACAGCACCAGCAGGATCGGCGTTTTCAACGTGCGCATCCTGGACCGGAATTCTTTCACCAAAATCGGGTTCATCAGTCGCAACGACATCCTTCGCATCAGGAACCCACCCCTTTCGTCACAGTCAGGAACACTTCTTCCAGGTTCCCCGCTTCCTGCGTGAAACCAAGCACCGGCAATCCGTTTGCGACAAGCTGGGCCAGCAGTTCCACCTGTCCCTCATCATCTCCCGTAAACGTGACAAGCAGAGAGTTTCCGTCCGTCTCCACCTGCGCAACGTCTTGCGACCGTTCAAGGATCGCTTTTGCAGCCTCCAGCCGATCCAGCAGGCGGATGCGCAAAATCCGGTGGCCGGCCACCTGTGCCGCAATTTGATTAACAGGCGCCACGGCGAGCAGCCGTCCGTGCTCTATAATCCCAATCGTATCGCACATTTCCGCCAGTTCCGGCAAAATATGCGACGAAATGAGAATCGTCTTGCCCATCGTCCGCAATTCCTTGAGGATCTCTTTCATCTCGATCCGCGCCCGCGGATCCAGCCCGGACGCCGGTTCATCGAGAATCAGCACCTGTGGGTCGTGCACCAGACAGCGGGCCAACCCAAGCCGCTGTTTCATTCCGCGCGACAGCGAATCGACATACGAGTCCGCTTTCTGCGTCAGATTGACCAGTTCCAGCAAATCGGCAATCAGCGCGGGCCGTTTTTCAAACGGAATGTTGTACGCTCCCGCGTAGAAATCAAGATACTCGGTCACCGTCAGATTGTCGTAGACGCCGAAAAAATCGGGCATGTAGCCGATCAGCTCCCGCACTTTTGCCGGGTGTTCGACGACATCGAATCCACCGACATACGCGTGGCCGGAAGTCGGCTGGAGCAAAGTGGCCAGGATCGCCATCGTCGTCGATTTGCCGGCCCCGTTTGGGCCCACAAAGCCGAAAATCGAACCGGCCGGGATGTGCAGGTTCAGCTCGTCGACCGCCGTGAATTTGCCAAACCGTTTGCTGAGATTGACCGTTCGAATCATGGGGACACCTTCCCTTCCACACCCACTCCCGGCTGCGGTACCAGTTTGTGACTGGACGAACCGCTCTTCAGCTTGATCCACAAAGTGCCATTGGGCGATACGTATTTTTTCAGATTGTCACCGGTTATCGAGACAGCGTCTTCTTTCTTCACGACCTCCCACTGGTTGGTTTGCCAGTTGAAAAGTTGCTTCTCGTAGGAATCGAAAATCGTTTGGTCAAAATCGGTCGTCACTTTCTCTACGGAAAAATTGGGCGCAAGCTTCACATCATACTGGAACGTGATCGAGCCGCTGTTTTCAAGAACGAACCCATCTGGCTGTTGCAGAACCTGGCCTTCCGTATCAATCGCTTTTGGCCGGATCAACCCCGGGACGGCCTTCCCCTGATCGTAGTTCAGGGACAGATCCTGCCTGACAAGGCTCAGGTAATGATTTTCCTTGATCCTGACGTTTTCGATCGAGTACAGATCGAGCGGGGTGCGGGTGAACGCAAACAACTGCACGGGTGACTGTCCCAATTTCCAGTTAAAAGTGGCATACTCCAGCAAATCTCTGTATTGTTGGTGTTTATCAGGTCCAAACGGTGTAGGTTTCCACGGAAACAATTTTTCAATCAGATTTTGAGGAAAGGGAACGCCGGTGCTCGGGCCGGTTGGCAGCTGTTCGTCAATCTTCACCGTTTCGCCTTGCTTGATGTCATTCAGTTGAATCGGTGTTTTCCCAACAAGCAGAAATACATTTTCCAGGTCAAATTTCGTATTGTTGGCGAGCGTTCCGACCAATTTTCCGGCCTTGTCAACGTGCAAATCGCTTTTTACGGCGCCTTTGTCCTGCAAAGTGCCGTCGACGTAAGTGCTTCTGGTCGACCAATACTCTACGTTGTCATAGACAATCTTCGTTTTATCCCCGTTCAGCAGCACACGGCCGTCGACGGTGCGCATCGATCCCATTGGCCGGACAACCGTCGCTTGCACTCTCTGTGCCAATTGAACCGTATAATCGCCGCCGCGGGTGACAACAAAAGAACCGGCACCTTCGAGTTTTGCCGTTCGTTCCGTTTTCAAATCGATCATCGAAACAAATTGTCCGACCGCTCCGCCTGAGCGTTGGTCGGTATTGATCAGATAGATGCCCAGAGCAAACACGGCGGCGGTTCCGGGGATCAGGAACCAGCCCCATTCACGTTTCTTTACGCGCCGCAGCACAAAAAACATCAAAGGTCCCACAATCAATACGTAACTGCCGAACAATACAATGTTCATAGTCATGGAAGGAGTCAGTGCGTTAAATAACGTAGATGCAAAAACCAGCCTGCTTTTATCCTCGAATCCGGGCGGTCGTATGAGACCTTTGCCCTGGATTGAGCCGCCCTGTGCATTCAGGTTTATGGCGGCGAACGCTTTTCCCCATAGGTCCTTGTTTCCCTGCCAGGAAGCGAGCGGTTCCTCACTTAAATCGTAGGCAGCATACAGGACAGAGCCGGCTCCGATTTGCCGCTTGACAACCAGCGGTAGATTCCCCGTATGAATCAATACCTGGGAATCGGGTTTTAACTGGCCAACGGTTACCGTTAACTTTCCGGCGGGAGGTTGGGCGCCGGTAAAAGACCGCAGTCCGGATAGATCGGATATTTCGGTGGTCCCCGTAACTTGTACCGGAGACAGATCGCCAAACAGGGAACCGCCGCCTGTATAATTAGGCCCGCCGCTTACGAGCAGGCAGCCTCCTTTTTCCACCCACTTGGCAATTGCCTGGATTTGCTCATTCGTCAATTTTTCTTTTGGTGCATGGTTGACCACCAGTAGATCAAGCCCATTCAGCAGCTCGGAGCGATCCGGCAGTTCCTCCGGATTCAGTTGCTGAATGGTCACCTTCCCGCCGACCGAAGGAGCTGTCAGCAGCGAGAAAAATGCAAGGTCATCCTTGTTAGCTGTAATCCCCCCAATCAGCGCCCCCTGCTGGACGGCAGCGGTCGGAACCGAGGAAGTGGATTCCACCTCTTTACCTGCCACATCCAGCAGGCGAACTTCCATCTGGCTCGCGATCAGGGCACCCGGCACGTCCAATCGAAACTTCTTGGAGCTGCCCTGGGGCACCACCACTTCTTTTTCAAACTGGCCGGCAATCAGATTGCCGCCGTCATATTTCGGTTTGACAATCACCCGACCGCTGAAATCCTTTCCTGAATTGTCGATCGTAACCTGAACCGAAGTCCAGGCATCCGGCTTGTATGTACCATCCCACCCCACTTGCACCTGCATGTGCACCGCTTGTTCCGCCCAAACTTCACCCGGTGCGCCGGCCAGCAACGAAACGGTCAGCAGTGCACCAGCGAAGCGTCGAAAGTTACGTTTCCGAATCTTCATTCCCTGCCTCCTTCTGTGGTTCCCCCTATAAGTAAGAAGAAAAAATAAGAAACAGTTACAAAATGGGGGCGCAAAATGGCCTCTACCTTAAAAGACGATCCAACACCGCAAAAAGTTTCACAGAATTCGCAAAGAAGTTCCTGTTTTTACACAAAAAAATCGCAGGTGCCACTGTTACCTGCGATCCCACCGTCCCCTAGCAAGGGACGTTCCGCTGGAGATGACGCTATCACCGGGCATATATGAAGAGGGGGCAGTCCCGATTGCCTGGGACAGCCCCCTCGGGCCCCAATAAGTTCAGTCAGACATGCGGGCCCGTGCGTTTTGCATCGCTTCGCAAATCGCCTCTTTGTCGAGCGACAATTCGGCCAACCCTACCTGTTCCTGATAGACATCCTCCGGCACCAACTGTTTAACCTCGTCTTCCAGAATGTGATAGACGGCGAGTCTCAACGAGACTCCAGCCAACGGACCTGCATAGGTCGGGTCGCCAAGGGTGACCGTTTCCGCGTAAATATCCGCGCTGTCAGCATCCGGCGATCCCAGCAGCACGACGACATTTTCGCGGCCATATTGCTCAACCGCCTGTTTCAGCGCCTCCTGCACCTGCAGATCCATTGCTCCCGCCGCCGTTCAGACAAAGCACTGGGTGTCCATGAACACCACTTCGCCGCCGGCCGCTGTTACGCATTCGGCGACAGCAGGTGCCGGGACCCCGTCTCTTTCCCCTACGACAAACACTTTCTTGCCTTTTAACATGTGCTCTCCTCCCCAACCGGTTTTGGTTAATTTTCACACTCTTTCAAGATGGGCTTGCAGAAATTTCTCAATCTCCTCGATGTCGATGTCTTTGCCACTCAATCTCTCCACTTCTTTTCCCTCCTTGAACAACAGAAATGCCGGCAAGCCAATGACGCGAAGATCGATGCACAACCTGCGATTTTCCGCGCTGTTGAGTTTCACCACCTTTACCTGATCCTGATATTTATTGGCAAGCACTTCGACCTGGGGCAGCAACGCGATGCACGGCTGGCAGGTGGGACCCCAAATGTCGACCAGCACCGGCTTGGCGGATACAAGCACTTCCCCAGCAAAATTGTCCTTGTTCACCTCGATCATTTTACACACCTCCTGTTGGCTTCGATCAGAAACGACATCCCGTCCGACAACTTGGTCATTTTCCCGAGAAACAAGCTCCCTTTCGCAACAAACATCGCATTCCTGATTTCCTTTTGCATGATCATTTCCCGCGCGTGCAGCAGAAACGGGACGGCGGCGGCGATATGTCCCTGCGTCGGTGAAAAACCGGGCATTCCATAAGAGATTTCAAAATCGGAAATTTGCGCCCGATCGATCTCCCCTCGCAACACAGCCATACTGGCAATCGTGCGGTAGTTTGTCCGCGGCACGTTGCCGTTTCCGTTAGGTTCGGTGATTTCCGGGTTGTGCATCTCCACCGCGTATTTGTCCACGTCCACAATCCGCTTGCCAATCCGCTCCAGCGGATCGACGACTAGCGTTTGATATATCGCCTGGGCGGAAGAGCCGGAGGCGATATTGTGTTTGCCTGTGGCATCGAGCCGGATCACCGGGCTTTTTCCGTCGTCTCTGCCCACCAGTATCGCGATCGCTCCTAATTGGTCTTCCAGAATCGGCATGCCGTGTTTCAGATGGCCGGCAAATTTCATGCCCAGTTTGGCCAGGCAACCGCCGCCGATCACCAACACTTCCTTGTACAACCCCGCCTGCACCAAAGCGGCCGCCACGACCACCGCGTGTGTGGGAGCGCAACAGAATGATTTGATGTCGGCGCCGCTGGCGTTGACGCAGCCGGCAAGTTCCGCGATCGATTTCGCCATATTGCCGCCGCCGCGCTGGTAGCGATCCCCGACCGCTTCCTCGTCACACCCGAGCACGTAATCGATCTGTTCGGGGGTGACATCAAACTCCCGCAGCACATGCCGCATCGCGACCAGTCCCGACGCTTTGTTGCACAGATTTTCCAACAGAATCTCCGCCGTCAGGTTGTCGTCTTCCTCATGCCCTTCCAGCACGCAACCGATCAGCTTGGTTTTGGCAACGTAAAGCGCCACCGCTTTGCCGGAGACAACCTTTTCTTCAATCACTCGCCGGCTGACGCCGCTACCGAGCCGCTCCAGGTCGCCGATCCCGATCAACGGATGACGTTCCAGCGTCTGTCTGACTTCCGCCAGGAATTCCTCCTCCAGCAAAACCAGCTCATACTCGTCGGAAATTTTTAACCAGCCGTAAAACTCATCTTCCGGCACGATTTCACCGCTGGAACTGAACCGTTGGGCGGCGGGAATGGCCGCTTGGTACCAGGGGATCTCTATGCCGCGCAGCCTGTTCGGCCGCAGATTGCCGATAAACACCTGGTTGGGCGGATAGGCGACCGCCTGTTCGAAATCCCGCAAGCTGACCAAAATTCTGTCAAGCAGCGCCGCATCTTTTTCAATCTCTCGTACCGGTTTGGAGCCGTGCCGTACCAGACTGGGCGTATGCACAAGCACGGACGACACGCCTTTAATGACAGGTGTAATCATCAGCATCACCTCCTTCTCAATCCACAGTTTTCACGAAATGTTGCGGCTTTCCAGCAGCGACTGTTCCTTGAGCCGTTCGTCCAGTTGCTCCACGTAATGTTGGGCGGACTGGGCGGCCAGGCAGCCGTCCCCGGTCGCCGTGACCACCTGCCGCAACGTTTTTTCTCTCACGTCGCCAGCCGCAAAAATTCCCGGAAGCTTCGTTCGCATCTGCTCGTCGGTCCGGATATATCCGGCGTCGTTGGTGATCCCGAGATGTTTGACGCAGTAGGAGATCGGGTCCATTCCGATATAGATAAACACGCCCTGGCAAGGGTATTCTAACACTTCTCCGGTGACGGTGTTTTGCATCAACACGCCGCTTACCGTGCTGTCCCCGCGGATTTCCAGCACTTGCTGGTTCCAGATAAAATGGATTTTTTCATTCTCGAACGCCCGCTTTTGAATGATTTTCTGCGCCCGCAGGGAATCGCGCCGGTGAATGATCGTCACTTTGCTGGCATACCGGGTCAAAAATACGGCTTCTTCCACCGCCGAATCGCCCCCGCCGACCACCACCAGTTCCATATCGGCAAAAAACGCCCCGTCGCACACGGCACAGTAGGACACACCCCGGCCTGCGAACTCCTTCTCACCCGGCACACCGAGCTTCCGATGCTCCGCTCCGGTCGCTACGATCACCGATTTGGCTTTGTATTCCCAATCGTCCAGCACGACCGACTTGAACGGATAGCCATCCCGGATCTCGCGAATCTGCCCGCGCACATAATCCGCCCCGAATTTTCGGGCGTGGTCAAACATCTTTTGCGACAGTTCCGGACCAAGCACCGATTCATATCCCGGATAGTTTTCGATATCTTCCGTGTTCACCATCTGGCCGCCCGGAGACCCTTTTTCAATCAGCAGCGTCCGCATGTTGGCCCGTGACGTGTAGACGGCCGCTGTCATGCCGGCCGGCCCCGCTCCCGCTATAATCACGTCGTACACCTGTTGCGGGTTCATCCGTGATTCACTCCTTTTCCCGACAAAGTCTGGATCAATCAAATGCGGACTGCAAAAACAGTCGGCTCCTCAATATCGGTCGCCAGGGCTTCCAGCGCCACTCCGACCCGGTGCTTTCGCAATTTCCACTGCTCTTCCGGAGACGCGTGCGGATTTCCGAGCGGGTATGGAATCGCAACGGTCGGCACAATCCGGTTGGCGCCAACCGTTTTCGCGATCGATACCAAATTCGCCATCTGGACGATCGCAATGCCGCTTCGTTCAATTTCCTTCGTAATCGTTGCACCGCAACGAGTACAAGTGCCTCAGGTGGATGTGAGGATCACTGCCGACACGTTGGCATCGCGCAACTGTTGGGCAATTTCCCTGCCCATACGGCTTGCCTCCGCCTGCGTTGTTCCGGTTCCCACCGTGCAGTAGATGTAATCGTGAATCCTGCCGATCTTCCCTTCCCGCTCGTAGTCCCGCAGCGCGTCGAGCGGTACGATAATATTGGGATTGTCGTTTGCAAAGGAAGGATCGAACCCGGCGTGAATCGTCTGCCAGTCGCCATGCTTTAGCGAATCGAGGCCGGCGATGCTGTACTTGCCCCATTTTGTGGCGGATGCTGACTGAATCCGGTCGGGGTTGCCCGCCGGCACAATGCCGCCGGAACTGACCAAGGCGACCGTTGCCTGGCGCAGATCAACCCTCGGCGCGATCGGTGCCCGGTCCACTTTCGGCATCGGCATCTCCGTTACAAACGGTTCGCCGTTCAGTTTTTTCAGGAGCATGTCGACCGCCCGGTCCGCCGCCGGGATCGGCGGGTCGGCAAACGCCTCAAGACGGATGCTGCGTGGAAAATATCCCTCCTGCTTGGCTGGGCCAAGCGTGGCTCCCGTCGCCAGCTTTTTCGCAAACCCAGCCAGCACGGTCAGGTCTTTGCGCATGGCGGCCGCACTGTTGCCGCCGGGGAAAATAAAGAGGTCCTTGCGGAACATTTCGACCGCCGGGTTTTCGACGTGCATGCTTGTGACAGTCGGGACGCCATACCGCTGCTGTACCGCCATGCAGATTTCACCGCAGGCAAATCCATATCTGCCCGCCAAAAAAGCGGGCCCCGCGATGAACAGATCAAACGGTTTGTCAGCCAAGAATCCGAGGATCGTTTCGATTGCGGCCTCTTTTTTCGAGCCGAAAAAGTTGTCGCCACAGATGATCGTATGAGTGACATCAACCTCAGGCGTCAGCAGGTTTTTCAACAACATGCCGGGCCCCACTACCCCCTCCCGAATTTCGGGTGGATGGTCCGCCTTCTCTTCCCCGCCAATTTGTCCAAAAAATTGATTGATATAATGGATCGCCCTTTTCATCCGCTTCACCTCTCAATACTCGACAACCGTTTTGTAGTACTCCCCCGTATTGGCGTCCGCGCAAAAAATTCCATTATTTTCCATCTCAATCGATCCGTCTTCCTTGACGCACCCTTCCCAACCACCGGAGTTGCCGTCCCTTGCCAGCGACTGCAAATCCCCGATCACCGTTTCCATCGGCGGCAACCGCAGAAGCTGCGAAACATTGCCGGTTGAGATGATCGCGTCCGCCTTTTCCGACAGATCGACCAGCGGCTGCGAGCGGCCGTCGCGGCCCGTGCATTCATTGGTGATGCCAACCACTTTGATTCCCGCATCCTCCAGCTCGTTGATCACGGCGATAAAATCGGCGTCCGGATTCCCATATCCCTCCTCGCAAACGATCGCCCCCTGCGCTCCCAGCATCGTTGCCAACTGGCGGACAACCAGGGCCGAGCGGAGCTTTTCCTGCAACTGCACATTCAGGTTTGACACGATTACGCCCAGGAATTGGATCGTTTTTCCATGCTCTTTCATCAACCGCTTGATCGTTGCGTTATTGACATGCTGGTAGGTCGATATTTTGGACGAAGACGGCATGAAACTGCCAGATACGACAGCGCCGTCCAACAGCTCGTTCGGGTGCATCAAGGTCGGCAGCATGTGATTGGCATCCCACCCGTACACCAGCGCATTGTACCCTTCTTCAAGCATTTGCGATTGCAGTTGTAGTACATACACCACACCGGGTAGCCGCTGCAATTCCTCCCCCCGTTGGGCAAGCGGCGGCAATTCATACGTCTCCACCTCCTCCGGTTCCAAATCCTGCACGCACTGTCCGATGTATTCGGCAAGCCGCATGCCGGCCCAGCGAAGCGCCCTATTTTTCTTTTGCTGTTCATGCCGTTCAAACGCTTCGTCCGTGTCGGCGACCAAACAGATGTTGATCAATTGCGAAAATATTGTCTGTTTGGCTCCCGGCCCGCTCATGTCGATCAAACCATCCTGGAACCCTCCCCATCGCTTGCCGACCGCCAATACGCAACTGCCTTTTAACGCGTGCGTTCGCCCGTTGCCGGCAGGAACCAGTTTGTTGAGCACCCCCGGAAACAAAACCCCGCCTGACACCTTGCAGCGCGGTTCGATCGCCTCTTTGACCGGCGTAATCCGTATCCGGTCACCGGGCTTGGCGATGACGATGTCCACATCGGTGATATGTTCGTCCTCGCGCACAACCCGGATCGACTCTTCCTTGTCGATCGTCAGAACGCCGTTTTGGTAAGCGGTTTTGGCTCCAAACACCACGTCCCGCACATAAAAATTGCCGATTTCCAACCGCATTTGCAACTTCCCCCCTCCGGTCGCTTTCTCAACTTTCGTAATCATGATTATATTATAATCTCGATCATAAAATTTGTGAAGCATGTTTTTTTGTTTTTTTTAAAATACTTGTTCTACAATCGCGATCATATTATAATAATAATTTAAATATTCATAAAAAATTAGGGTGTGACCTTGCTTTGCTGACATGTAACGTTGCACAGGCAACAAGCTGCGGAAACAGACCTGTTATCGAAAGCCGGGTCGATTCGCAAAGTTCTGCGAACACCGAATGGAGGAGATTTCATTGTTGAAAAAGTGAACAGTTTTCGCTGTTTCCCTGCTGCTCACCCGGCCCGATAAGCGCGGCCCTCATTTCATCGGCCGCCGCGGCGGCACCGGTTTCGGAGCACTGTCATGATTGGGCAGTGCTCTTTTTTTACCTGAATTGAGTAGGAGGGGGCGGCTAACCCCCGTCCTCTCCCACCACCTAGCATGCGGGTCCGCACTAGGCGGTTCTCGCCAACCTTGACGAAACTCGAAATACCTCTGAGTTAAGCTCTTGAGCCCTACGACGGACACCCTTGCTTTTGGCTAACGGTAGGCGCTCGCCAGCCCCCGTTCGGGACTTTCACCCTATAGATGAACGCCCATGCTGGGCGCACAAAAACGTGTTCGACCGGGCCCCGCAAGGAGCCGGTCGAACACTGGCAGACATCTCAATCGGCGGGCAATTTCAAACCGTGCACGGTTCGAGATTGAAGCAGCGGCGGTAGATCCACTCGTATCCCTTCACATTGATGTCCCGGGGATTTCCAACTGTTTGTGGGTCGTGGAAAGCGGCTTCAGCCAGCTCCGGAATCATGTCCGCCGGCACTCCCTGCTCCTCCAGGCTTGGGATCTGCACGTCCTGCACCAGTTGATACACCGCGCGCACCGCCGCTTTCGCCGCTTCCTCGACGCTCATTCCATGGATGTTGACACCCAAAGCCTGGGCGATGCGGGCGAATTTTTCCGGTTCTCCCATCCAGTTGTATTCCATCACCGGCCCCAGCATGGCCGCCACACACTCGCCGTGTGCAACCGGAATGATCCCGCCCAGCGTCTGCGCCATCGCATGGGCCGCTCCGGCCGATTCGCTGCCGTACGACAACCCGGCCAGCATCGCCGCTTTGGCCATGCCGTAACGCGCTTCAATGTCCTGCCCGTTCGCATATGCACGGCGCAAATATTTGGCGATATACTCCATCGCCAATAAAGCCACCGCATCGGTCATCGGTTGCGCATAGTGGCATGTATAGCACTCGATCGCGTGCGACAACGCATCGATTCCGGTGGCTGCCGTAATACGCGGAGGCATCGAGAGATGCAGTTCGGGATCGATAATCGTTAGATGAGCGGCAATCAGCGGACCGCCCACGTTGAATTTGAATTTGCGGTAGGGATCGGTGATCACCGCCCACTGTGTGACTTCACTGCCGGTTCCCGCGGTGGTCGGAATGGTGGTCAGCGGCGGAATCCGTTTTGCAAGCGGTTTCTTGCCTTCCGCCGCTTCATAATTCAGCACCGGTTCCCCATGCACCACCTCGACGCCGATCGCTTTCGCCGTATCCATCGAACTGCCGCCGCCTACCGCCACCAGTCCGTCGCATTTGTTGGCCAGATACATCTCCGTTCCTTTCGCAACGACATGAATCGAAGGGTTCGGTTCTACTTCGTCGAAGATCACCACATCGATTTTCGCTTCCTGCAGGCTGTTCAGAACAGGCTGGATGAGCCCCGCCTTGCGGACGCCCGGATCGGTGACAAGCAGCACTTTCGAACCCCCCAGTTGTTTCACCTCTTCCCCGGTGTGCCTGACCGCCCCAATCCCGTGTTTGACAACTGTCGGCATCTCAAAACTTCTGAATCTTCCCATCCGTTCAAACCTCATAAACATCGAACCGTTCCTCCCTTTGCAATTTTTTTATTTGAACCATCCCATCGGTTTGGGATCCAGATTCATGTACACATGTTTGATTTCCGTATACTCTTCCAATCCGACATGGCACAATTCCCGCCCGATGCCGGACTGTTTGTACCCTCCCCACGGTGCTTGCGGGAAATAGGGGTGGTAATCGTTGATCCAAACCGTCCCCATCCGCATCTGTCGGGCGACGCGTTCCGCCCGGTTCATATCCTGAGTCCAGACTGCTCCCGCCAAACCGTAAATCGTGTCGTTCGCAAGCTTTACCGCCGCTTCCTCCGTGTCGAATGTTTCAACTGTGAGAACCGGCCCAAACGATTCTTCCTGCACGATCCGCATCTTCGAATGGCAATTGGTGAAAATGGTAGGTTCAATAAAAAATCCTTTTTGCAGTTCGGGATCACGGGGCCGCTTGCCTCCCAAAACCAACTTGGCCCCTTCCTGGATGCCCGTCTGGATGTATTGTTCGATACTCGCCAGATGTTCGGCCGAAATCACGGGCCCCATTTGCGTTTTTTCCTCAAACCCGTTCCCAAGCCGGATCTGTTTCGCCTGCTCCACCACCGCTTCGACAAACCGGTCGTGGACGGACGATTGGACAAGCAACCGCGCGCCCGCCGAACAAACCTGTCCGGCATGGAAAAATACGGCGTTCAGCGCATAGTCCACTGCCGTCTCAAAATCGGCGTCCGCAAACACGATGTTGGGGTTTTTGCCGCCCAACTCAAGCGATATTTTCTTGAAATTGCCGGCCGCCGCCCGCATAATCTGGCGTCCTGCCACCCCGCCGCCGGTGAAGGAGATCAGATCGACATCGTGATTTTCGGCGATCTCCTGTCCGACCGTTGAACCGGGCCCCAGCACCACGTTCACAACGCCGGGAGGGAACCCAACCTCCTCAAAAATTTCGGCCATTTTCAGTGTGGTCAGCGGGGTGATCTCACTCGGTTTGACGACTACCGTGTTGCCCGCCGCCAATGCCGGTGCGAGTTTCCAGGACGCTTGCAACAAAGGATAGTTCCAAGGCGTAATCTGCCCACACACGCCAACCGGTTCCCGCACCATCCGGCTGCTGGAATTCGGGATCGGCGATTCGATGATCATTCCCCCGTCCTTGTCTGCTAATCCCGCATAATACCGGAACACCGCTGCGATTCCGTCCATGTCCGCCAGGCTTTCGGTCAGCGTTTTTCCCGTGTTCAACGTTTCCAGTTCGGCCAGCTCTTGCTTGTACTTCCTGATTTTTCCCGCAACTTGAAACAGCATGTCGGCCCTTTCTGGAGCGGTGACCTTCCGCCATTCCCCTTCGTCAAACGCCTTTCGGGCGGCGCGAATCGCATCGCGGGCGTCTTCCCGGTCACCCCGCGGAACAACGGCAATCACCTCCTGGTTGTAAGGATTGATGATCTCCTTCGTTTCGCCGGAACGGGCAGCCACCCATTTTCCGTCGATATACATCTTTCGCAATTCCAATCCCTCCTGACTGTTTTGTTTATATCAAATATTTGAAACTATCTGAATTATATCATCGCGATTACATAGTAGTCAATATCGTATTTATCTGAATTTTTGTAATTGACATACCTCGCCGTTTTGGTATAGTAATCTTAAACTTCGTTCAAAACAAACCGAAGAGGTGAAACATTCTGAACGCACATTCCAAACTCATATCCGCAACTGTCAAAACCGAGACTGAACCGGAGTATCGCGATTTGCTGGAACTGGCAGAAGCAATCGTGATCGACGCGATCGCCGCCACGATGGATTTATACGGTGTGACCCCTTCGGTGGGAAGGCTGTACGGGGTGATGTATTTCAGCGACAAACCGATGTCGCTCGATGAGATGAGCAAAAAAATGGGAATGAGCAAACCTTCCATGAGCACAGGCATCCATTCGCTGCTGGAGATCGACATGGTGCAAAAAGTGTGGCAAAAAGGCGTTCGCAAGGATTTGTACGAGGCAGAAAAAGATTTCTTCAAATCTTTCGTCTCATTTTTCTGTAAAAAATGGAACCGGGAGATCACCGTCAATCTGGAAGCGATCGAGCAGTCTGAGAAAATCCTCGCCCGCTTGCTCGTCGATCCGAACACTCCCGAACCGGTTCGTTCGAAAGCGCAGCAGGACCTGTTGCTGATCGAAGAATCGAAGCAATATTATGAATGGCTGCGCAAATTGGTCGCTGTGATCAAAAACAGAAAAATATTTGAACTGCTCGAAACGTTCTCCCCGGGCGATTGACGAACCGAACGGGAAAGAGGGTCGCTCGTTCGATTCGTTCATCCTATTCTGCAAACCTGTTGTCTAAAAGAGGGTGATTTGATCGTAAAAGTTCCCTATTGCACCTGACTGCGGAAAGGAGGTGAGGAACCGTTTGCGTCAAAAAAAAGGCCGAATGTGACAGTGCCGGTCGTCCACTCCAGGCGTGTCACACTCAGCCGGTCGCCGCTTGAAAAGAGCAGGCTCTTTTCAAGTGCATACAAACAGTTTACCATACATCCCCGATTGTTTGATGGACTGCTTTTCGATTAACCCTGATTTGCCAAAACCGAAGCAAGTGGATTGGCTTCAACCGGTCGACCATAGTCTCAAAAAGGGAGGAAAACGGTATGCATGATTGGAATACGGTGGCTGAGACGGGTTCCATTCCGGATCAGGCCACAACCGGCAAGAACCGAACAGGGTTCTGGACACCTGCCCGAACTTCCATCGCAGGCTTTGTCCTGTTTACAGCCATTGCCTATATCTACTCGCAGATCTCCAACAGTCCGATTTATTGGCCCGGATTGTTGATGACTCTGATTTTGTATTGCGTGATCTATTACATCGGCGCCATTTCGGTGCGAAACAAGCGGGGCAAGACGGATGACATGCTGGTCGCAGGCCGGGCGATGCCCCTCTGGATCTCCATGTTTACCATGACCGCCACCTGGGTGGGAGGCGGATACATCACCGGCACAGCGGAAAACGTTTACAAATCCGGTTTTGTCTGGACACAAGCGCCTTGGTGCTATTCTGTCAGCCTGATTGTAGGGGGGATTTTCTACGCGAAAAAAATGCGCCGGTACGAATTTATGACCATGCTGGACCCGCTGGAAGCGCGGTTTGGCAAACGGATGGCCAGCCTGCTGTACGTGCCGGCGGTGCTTGGGGAAATTTTCTGGAGCGCCGCCATTTTGACCGCACTGGGAACCACATTCGGCATGATTCTTGGCCTGAGCTTCACCGTCTCGATCATTTTCTCCGCGCTCGTTGCCCTGGCTTACACGGTGGTAGGCGGGTTATGGGCAGTTGCACACACCGACGTTTTGCAATTGTCCGTCATGTTTATCGGGTTGTTTCTCACCTTGCCGTTCGCTTTCTCCCACGTCGGCGGAATCGGCCAGGCGTTCGCCCACTATCGGGAAGGGATGCAGGGAGCGATGAGTTTGTTCCCTCCGCTGCTCGGCTGGAAAGATCCCGCATGGGGTGATCTGTACTGGAACTGGTGGGATTTCGCATTGCTTTTAATCCTTGGCGGCATTCCGTGGCAAAGCTATTTTCAGCGGGTGCTGTCGGCACGGGATGAAAATGTGGCCATGTGGCTGTCCATCACCGCCGGAATTCTGTGCGCAATGGCCGCAATTCCTCCCACCCTGATCGGCATCGCCGGCTACAACGCCGACTGGCAGGAGCTTGGCACCACAGCACCGGAAAATTCCTCAATGATCCTCACATACGTCTTTAAATATATGACGCCCGATTTGGTAGGAGCGATCGCTCTCGGGGGCCTAGCGGCCGCCGTGATGGCCGCAGTAGCCGCTTCCATGCTGTCGGCGTCCGGTATGGCCGCCTGGAATCTGTATCGCCCATTGGTGAAGCCGCAGGCCAACCAGGCCCAATTGGACAGAGTTATCAAACGCTCCATCATGATTATCGGGTCGGCGGCCACCTTGATCGCTTTGTCGGCGAAAAGCGTGTATGCATTGTGGTACCTGTCGAGCGACCTGGTCTACTGCATCCTCTTCCCACAGCTCACCGCGGCACTGTTTTATAAAGGAGCGAACAAATACGGTTCGCTTGCCGGTTATATCGTATCCTTCATTTTGCGGGTCGGCGGCGGTGAACCGTTGCTGGGGCTGCCTCCGTTTCTGCCCTATCCAATGATCCAGGATGGCGTGGTACTCTTCCCATTCCGGACGTTTGCAATGCTGGCTGGCCTGGTTACGATTTTTGTCGTGTCCTATCTGACCCGCAACGTTTGCCCGCCGTTGCCACTGCGCAATCTGCACAGGCAGAAAACGGGGCAACCTACGAATCTGACCGTCTGAATGAGCATGTTTCACCTCGGGTCCGGGCCGGCCACCCGGACCCTTTCCTCTGGGCAGCCGCCATGCCACTTCAGCGTTCCCACCTGGCCGGAAATTCAAAGTGATTCGCGTTCAGAACGATCTGCCGGATGTATTTCATCACAACATCGGCAGCTTCCTGCGGACTCAGGTTGCGTCTGTTGTTCAGCAGCAAGGTGAGCATGCCCTGCCATACCAATGTCGCCATCTCGTTGATCTCTTCCGCGTTTTCCTCTTTGATGTAGCCAGCCTCGACACATTTTTCCAGAGCGATTCTCCCCCGCTTTGTCAAGTTGGACTCGAGCACCATCGGGATCAGTTCTTCCGGAAGATCTGTGATATCGGCGGGAAAAATCGTGTAATACTTTTGGATCAAATCTTCCGGTTGTCCACCCAGATCGGATGAAAAGATTGCGTGGTAAATTTTCGGTTCCGCAAACGAATACTTGCAAAAGCATTCCCAGATCAAAATATACTTTTCCAAAGGGGTGTTCCCTCGTGCAATATATCCGGGCAGCGCATCCGTATACTTTTTCAGGAAGGTCATCGCCGCAAAGAAGATCAAGTGGGAGACTTCCTGAAAATAATTGTAGATCGTGGCGCTGTTGTACCCCGCCAGATCGGCGATCTTGCGGATCGTAATATGTTCGATCCCTTCTTCCTTGATGATCCTCACGGTCGCCTCAATAAAATACTGCATCATGCGAATTCTTTGAATATCTTTTTTGTACAATCGTATCGCCTCCAGGTACTGACCGAATCAACGCCTGCCGATTCAGAAATTTGCCGGGCGTTGTGAGACACATCTACAATCTTGATTATACCAATTGGTCAGGAAATTTCGATACCTGGTTGCTTTCATCCGCTCACTCATACCGCACGCGCGACACGCCGACCGCCAAAAAGACTGCGGCGAACCCAAACAGAACGACCACCGACCCGAGGATGTCGCTCACCGTTCCGCCGCGCGCCATCAGCTCGGTGAATCCTTTCATCGCCCAGGTCTGCGGCACGAATTCGGCGATTCGCCGCATCCCGTCCGGCACGATCTCAAGCGGCCAATAAATGCCGCTCAGCAGCAGGTCGAGACGATTAACAGATTTCCAAACGCCATCTGCTGCTCGGTTGTTTTGACGAAGCCAGCGATCAACAGGCCGAGCCCGGTGACGCACAGCAGCAGGGCCGATACAAGCACGACCTGCCCCAGTAGACTTCCCCACTGGATGCCAAACAGCAGCGAGGACACGCCCATCAGCACGCCAAACGAATCCACCCGAGCAGGAAGAACGACAGCAAATACCCAGCTATCACTTGCCAACGGGCAACCGGTGTGGATAACATTCTGTACCACACGCCTGTTCTCCGCACTTCTAGAATCGTACCCGTGGCCGACACCAGCGTCATCATCAAAAACATCACCGAAAAGCCGACCGCCCGCTCCGACATGTTATCCATCCGCTGCGTCTCCGCATTCTTCGTCACTATCTTGGCTTCGACGGCTGCCGTTTGCTCGGTTGCATTCGCCAGCTTGTCATACATTTCTCGCCAGTCGGAACCGCCGCCATAACGACTCCACGCCTGCGCCGCCAGCACCCGTACCGACGCTTGCGCCAATGCGTTGTCGATCATCTGCCGGATCGCTGGAGCAGCCGCCAGATCGCGACCGTGCCGAAACATCGCCTTTGCCACCTGTCCGCCGACGACTTACTGTTCATACCCCTGTGGAATCACCACAATGCCCGCGATCCGCTTGTCATGAAGCAGGCCTTCCGCTTCCGCCAACCCGGCCGTTTCCACCTGCAGCATCTCATATTGCGCCAGCCGTTTTGCCACTGTGTCCGACACGGCCGACCGGTCCTCATCGACCAGCGCCAGCCTCGGCTTTTCGGGTCCCGCACCTCCCAGCAACAAGCCGAAGAGAAGCGTAAAAATCAGCGGCATCCCGAACATCAGCGCGTACGATGCGGGTCTGTACAACACCCGTCTGATTTCCAGCCAACAGATTGCCCAGATTCGATTCATCCCTGTTTCACTCCTAACGGGCGCACAAGCTCAAGGTTCCGACCGCCAGCAGCACGCTGGCCGGCAGCAACAGTTCCTGCCATGCGGCGCCGGTCATAATGTCCAATAAACTGTTCAACGCCCAGGTGTTCGGTGTAACGAGCGCCATTTTCTTTAAAAAATCGGGAAACGCCGCCAACGGCACCATCGATCCCCCCCAAGGCCGCAAGGATTTGAACGCCGATCCCGCCAATCAGATCGGCCATCTGTTCCGTCTTGACCGCCGCCGCGACCGTCATGGAAAGCCCGGAAACCGCCACCGCGTACGCCAGGCCGATGCAGAGGCTCTTCCATGGATTGTCACCCCAGTCGACCGCAAACAGCAGGCAGGTAGCTGCCAGAAACACCAGAAACTGAACAGTGGAAAACGCCAGGGTGCCAAGAAATTTCCCGAGCAAAATCGACGTTTTGCCGGTCGGCGTGCTCATCATTCTGGAGAGCGTTTCGCTCGACCGTTCCTGCAGAATCGATTTGGCCCCGACTGTTGCGTTAAACAACAGAAACATGACCGCCATCGCCGCCGCGTAATACTGGTGGCCGGAGACCGATTTTCTTCCGATCGGCTGTTTCAACAACGAACCGTTCGGGGAAGCGGCCGCCTGCTGCAACTCGCCCGCCACCTGCTGCGCCAGCTTGCCAAAATCGGTCGGGGCGGTGCGGGCAGCCGGGACGGTTTTCGCGAGGTCCGCCAGCACCTCTTTGGCGGCCGCGACCGTCACCACCACCCGTTCCGTGTAGGAAGTGACAAGCGACGCCACGATCTGCCCGATCGTCTGTTTGCCGGGATCCTGCAGCAGGTCAATTTTGGTTGATCGCCCTGCCTTCAGATCCTCACTGAACCGGTCGGGTATCACAATACCTGCGTCCGTTTTTCCGTCCTGCACGCGTTGCCGCACAGCATCGCCGGAGTCCATCATTTGCAACGCGACAGAATGTTTCAACTCGCCGTTCTGCAGCACATCATCCACCAGCCGCTTGCCCAATTCCCCCGCGTCGCCGTTGTATACGGCGATCGTCATGTTTGGCAACGATCTTGCATCCCCGTTGATCATCCCGTCCAACGCCATACCCAAAATGGTGGTCAGAATGATCGGAATCATCAGCATCAGCCCCTTGCGGTCGCGCATGCGAATCCGCAGGTCTTTCCATGCGATGATAAACATCTTCAACCCCGTCTCCCCCTTAATCCCGCAGCGACCGACCGGTCAACTGCAGAAACACCGTTTCCGCTCCCGCACATCCAGCGACACGATCCGTACCCCTTCGCCAATCGCGGTCGTCACCACATCGCCGAGCACCTCGCACACATTTGCTGCAAAAATCGCTATTTGCCCGTCGGCAGCCGACACGTTCCCGACACCTTGCACCGCCTGCAGTCGCTTCACCAGCCTTTCACTCATCCGGTCGACCGTCAGCCGGATCGACGTTCCGCCCGCCAACCGGCTGCAGAACTCCTGCTTCGTGCCCAACGCGATCACTTCCCCATGATCGATGATCGCGATCCGGTCGCACAGATAGTCGACTTCTTCAATGTAATGGATGGTGTAGATCACCGTCATGCCGTCCCGGTTCAGTTGCCTCACCGTCTCCAGAATGTGGTTGCGGGACTGCGGATCGATGTCGACCGTCGGTTCGTCCATGATCAACAGTTGCGGATGGTGCATCAACGCCGCCCCGATGTTGATCCGCCGTTTCATGCCGCCGGAATAGCTTTCGATTTTTTCCCTCGCCCGGTCGGCCAACCCGACGATCTCCAGCACTTCCTACGCCCGACGTTTCGCCTGCGATCCGGTCAGGCCGTACATCCTTCCCAGAAAATCAGATTTTCCCTGGCGGACATCGTCGGATACAACGCGATATCCTGTGGCACGACGCCGATTTTTCGCTTGACCAAAAGCAGGTTTTGCCGCACCGACACACCGTCCACCAGCACGTCGCCGCCATCGCTTTGCAGCAGCCCGCACACCATCGAGATCGTCGTCGATTTTCCGGCGCCGTTTGGACCGAGCAGCCCGAACGACTCCCCCTTCCTCACTTCGAACGACACACTGCGGACGACCTCCTGCTCGCCAAACCGTTTTTTCAACTCGATTACCAGCAACATGCTTACACCCTCTCCCGCGAATCGCTGAGTCGATTGTAAACCGGCGGCGAGCCGGCGCCATCTGCCGCAAGACAGATTTTCCAACATAACGTATGTCATGGCCGGAGTTATTGACCGGAGGGCTGCCCCGACATCCAATTTGCCGCAAGTCACGGGGTGGGCAGACCCGCGTGCGGAGCGGCACCGGCGACATAACGCAAAAAAGCGACCGTCAGGTCGCTTCCTCCCGTCGATATATGTAAATCGTCATGTGTCAAACGTCGTGATGCCGTGCCGGACGGCAAAGATCGCCGCCTGCGTTCGGTCGCGCAGGCCGAGTTTGGTGATGATGTTCGAGACGTGGTTCTTGACCGTTCCTTCCGTGATCACCAGCCGTTCCGTAATCTCCCGGTTTCTCAGTCAGCACTTCAAGTTCCCGTTCCGTCAACGCTTCCGGCAGCTCCAGCCGTTTCCGCTGCCAGCCAGCCGCTTCCGGCCTGCCGCCCGTTTCCCGCACGCGCTTCCATTCGGCGACCACCTGCGCCGTCATCGCATGTCCGACCGAATCGTGAATCTCCCGCGCAATCCGATTGCGCTCCCGCGTGACCTTAGGCGCCTCGACCTGCTGGGCGTATCCTTGCAGTTGTTCAAGCGCATCCCGCAGAGCGCGATGCGACCGGTCGAGCTCCTCGTATTGCTCGGCAATTTTCCCACGCGCCTGCTGTAGATAGCGAATCAGGGCCCCGACTAGGTAGCCGTGCACGACAAACGCGAAGCTGATCAGATTGCCGAGCCAGTCGATGCTTCCCGCCAACCGGTACGTATGGCAGAGAATCGCACTCCACCCAAGCAAAAACAAAATTGCAAAGAAGCTCAGAATCCGTCTGTTGTCAGTTCCCAGGAACAACGAAACGGCGATCACGTCAAACATGACCAAATTCAGGGTTTCTTGCCCGAAACAATAGCCGAACAGAAAAGCAGTCAAACAATCGATCGCCGTAATCCAGACAAACACCCGGTCGCACCAGCGGGAGAAATAGAGAAGATGATTGATCGTAAACACAAACATCGCCGCCAGCACAAATCCCGTTTGCCAACCGCTCATGTTCGGCACAATAAAAAAATAAGCACCACTCAGCAGCAGAAACATCCCGAGCCGAGTGACGCGCAGAAAATAAAATGCAACCGGTGTATGGCGATCCCTTGCCTGGATCATCTGCCAACTCATCCTCTCATCCCGTACCTGTTCCCACTCCCTATTGTATTCAACGTTTTCAGCGAGCTTCCTGCTTTCGACTTGCACACTTTCCGCCTACACCCACTCCTCCGTCACCTGCTGGCCGTCTGTGGAAAACCGGCAGTTCCGGTTGTTCATCACCGTTTCCAGGTGCACCGGCCGCCCCCACAAGGCGTAAACGTAAGGCAACGTTTTCCGGACATAATGCGGATCCAGTTCCATTCCTTCATACTTGTGCAATAGATACAGCTCTCCGTTGCGCCTGTAATCGTCATCGACCACCACAATATATGGAAATCCGCCATTCATCCGGCTCTGAATCAAACGTTCCCGCACCTGTTCGCAATCCTTGCTGGTAATGCGGTAGCCGTCCGCCTGTCTGCCAAACAGGTATAAATCCATCTGCTGTACCAACTCGGGAGTCAGATAGTTGCGGATAAACGACACGTCATTCTGGCTTTCCCGCACTTCAAACAACGTCTCCAATCCATACGCCTGTTCCAGGTATTCAAACATCCGCAGCCCGAGATGGTACGGATTGATCCCTGTGGGGGACAGTTGGATGACCGCCGCGTTCATTTTCGCGAACTCGATCGCTTCCGACTCCGTCAGGTCGAGTTCCCGCATGATCCGGATATGCCAGAACGTCGCCCATCCTTCATTGATAATTTTGGTTTCCAGTTGCGGCCAGAAGTAAAGCATCTCTTCCCGGATCCGCCAGATGATGTCCCGCTGCCACTCTTCCAGATGGTCCGAATGGCGCGCGATAAACAGCAGCACGTCCTTCTCCTCGCGGGTACCGGCTTGTCGCGAAACGTCACTGATGCCAGTTTGCCCCGACTTTTCACCAGCGCCAGCCGCTTTCCGAGAACCTGCTTCCAGACCACCCGCCTGTTGCGGTACCCCGTGCTGCGTGCCGTCCCGCAGCACCGCCCAGGGGTCGATGTGTTCCTTGATCGAGAGGACCGCATCGAGACACGTTTCGACCGCCTCCCTGCCGTGCACGAACTCCATTTCCCTGATCATTTCGGCTGTGACCGCCATGCTTTCCACCATCTTCCGGTTGGTCAGGGAAAAGTAGACGTTGTTTTTGAAAAAATCACTGTGCGCCAACACGTGGGCGGCGATCACCTTGTTTTGCAGCAGGCTGTTTTTTTCCAGCAGGAACGCCTGGCACGGATCGGAGTTGATGACCAGTTCGTAGATCCGGTTCAGGTTGAAATCATACTGTGTTTTCATGCGGTGAAACGCTTTGCCGAAGCTCCAGTGGGAAAAGCGGGTCGGCATCCCGTAAGCACCGATCGCGTAGATCACTTCCGCCGGACACAACTCGTACTGCATCGGGAAAAAATCGAGCCCCATCCGCCTTGCCACATCTGTGATACGCCCGATTTCCAGCTCCAATTGCCGTTCATCGCTCTCCATCATTCGCTGCATCGAATCTCCCCCCCTCGCATCGGTTGCCTATTCAGTCTCCTCCATCTGCTCTTTGAAAAAGTTTCGCAACGCCCGGTACACGTCCGATTTTTGCGCGATCGTGCAGCGCACAAAGTGCGGGTTGCGGATCTTCCGAAGTTCTGTCATCAGCGTGCTGTCGCGCATGAACCGGGTGATCTCCCCGTACCCCACCATGTTGCACCTGGCGAGCAACTGTTCGACCAGTTCCACCGTTTTCGGATTGTCGCTGCTCAGGTTGTCGCCGTCCGAAAAATGGAACGCGTACAGATTGTAACGCTCCGGCCGGTATCTCTGCTCAACCAGCTGCAACGCCAGCTCATATACGGACGAGCAGCGGGTGCCGCCGCTCTCGCCTTTCGTGAAAAACTGCTGTTCCGTCACTTCCTTCGCTTCCGTGTCATGCGCCAGGAACGCGATCTGGACATGCTGGTATTTGGTGCGCAAAAACCGGACCATCCAGAAGAAGAAGCTGCGGGCAATATATTTTTCAAACGTGCCCATCGACCCAGACGTGTCCATCATCGCCAGCACTACCGCCTGCGACGACGGGCGCTCTCTCATCTCCCACGACTTGAACCGCAAATCGTCCCGTTGGATCTGCAAATCACCCGCGCCGCCCGCCAGCGAATGTCGCTTGATGCTTTCCAGCAGCGTGCGCCGCTTGTCCACATTGCCCATGATACCCTGTTTTCGCACATCGTGGAACTGAATGTCGGGCTCTCTCAACTCCTGTGCAGACTTCCGCTTCAGGCGGGGCAATTCGAGATCCTCAAAGATCAGCTCGGCCAGCTCGTCGACCGTGATCTCCGCTTCGTAATAGTCTTCGCCCGGGCTGTCCCCGGCGCCCGGCCCCTTGCCGCTGCCCGGCGCGGGTTGACCGCGGGCCACCAGGTCTCCGACTTTGGCGTCGCCCTGGCCCTGTCCGACCTGTTCCTGATTGCTGTAATTGTATCGAAAATGGTACTCCTGGATCGAGCGGACCGGGACCCGGATTGTTTCCCGCCCGTCGGTCATGATAATTGATTCCTCGCTGACCAGATCGGCCAGATTTTGGCGGATCGCCTCCCTCACCTTGGCCTGATGCCGTTCCTGATCGAGATATCCCTTGCGGTGAAGAGACCAATCCTCCTTCGACACAATAAACAGCGGCTTCTCCATGGGTCTCTCCTCCTCCTTCGTGCCCACCTGCCGCAAGGTCAGCGATTCAACAGGCTTCCCACATAGCGAACCAGTTCGTTGGCGCACACCGGGCAGTGTCCCTGTTGATCGATCAGTCGGCGGGTCACTTCATTGATTTTTTTCAGATGATTTTCGTCCGGCACTTTCGAGGACGTGGTGATTTTCACCACATCTTTCAGGTCGGCAAACAGTTTTTTCTCAATCGCCTCTTTCAGTCTTTCATGCGAGTTGTAATCGAAACGCTTGCCTTTGCGCGCATACAGCGAGATGCGGATCAGGATCTCTTCCCGGAACGAGCGCTTCGCGTTTTCCGAAACGCCGATCTGCTCCTCGATCGAGCGCATCAGCTTCTCATCCGGCGGCAGCGCTTCCCCGGTCAGGGGATCTTTCACCTTTTGCCCGTGACAGTAGGCCTCCACGTTGTCAAGGTAATTGTCGAGCAGCACCCGCGCCGACTCCTCGTACGAGTAGACAAACGCACGCTGTACCTCTTTCTTCGCCATCTGATCGTATTCCCGACGGGCGAGCGCGATAAAGTTGAGCAGCCGCTCCTTCTCATCCCGGGTGATCGACGGATGCTGGTCCAGTCCGTCTTTCAGCGCCCGCAGGATGTCCAATGCGTTGATGCAATTCTTTTCCTCTTTCATCAAAGCGCTGGAGATGCGGTTGATCACATAGCGTGGATCGATGCCGAACATTCCCTCGTCGACCGCTTCCTGTTTCAATTCCTCCACGTCTTTTTCCAGGAATCCCTCGACTTCCTTGCCGTCGTACAGATACATTTTTTTGATCAGATCCATCCCCTGCTTCTTCGATTCCTGCAGGCGGGTAAGGATGGAAAAGATGGCGGCCGTCCGCAGGGCGTAGGGAGCGATATGCACGTGCTTGATACTGCTTTGGCCGATCAGCTTGGCGTAGATCCGTTCCTCCTCGCTGACCTGCAGGTTGTAGGGGATTTTCATGACGATGATGCGGGAATGCAGCGCTTCGTTTTTCTTGTTGCTGATAAAATTCCGGTATTCCGTCTCGTTCGTGTGCGCCACCACCAGTTCGTCCGCCGAGATCAGCGCGAATCGGCCCGCCTTGAAATTGCCTTCCTGTGTGAGGGACAGCAGGTTCCAGAGGAATTTTTCGTCACATTTCAGCATCTCCTGGAATTCCATCAGACCCCGGTTGGCGATGTTCAGTTCCCCGTCAAACCGGTACGCGCGCGGATCGGATTCCGACCCGTACTGGGTGATGGTGGCAAAGTCGATGCTGCCGGTCAAATCGGCGATGTCCTGCGATTTCGGATCGGACGGCGCGAACGTTCCGATGCCGACCCGTTTTTCTTCCGACAACACGATCCGATGCACCGGCATTTCATCAATCCGGCCGTCAAACTCGGCTTCCAGCCGGTGGCGGCAGAGAGGGCACAAACTGCCCTCGATCGTGACGCCCAGTTCCTGTTCAAATTCCGGCCGCAGCGGGTCCGGAATCAGGTGCAGCGGCTCCTCGTTCATCGGGCAGCCCTGGATCGCGTACACCGCTCCTTCTTCTGTCTGCGAGTAAGCTTCCAGCCCTTTTTTCAGCAGGTTGACGATCGTCGACTTGCCGCCGCTGACAGGCCCCATCAGCAGAAGCAACCGCTTGCGGATGTCGAGCCGCACCGCCGCCGGCTGGAAATATTCCTCCACCAGTTTCTGGATCACATCGTCCAATCCGTAGAGTTCTCTTGCGAAAAACAGGTACTTCCGCTTCTCCCCCTCTTTTTCCACTCCCGCATGCTTGATCATGTTGTAGATGCGGGCATGGGAGTGTTGGGCGATGGTCGGATTTTCCTTGACCAGGGACAGATACTCGGCAAACGTTCCCTGCCAATGCAACTTCTTCTGTTCACTCCGGTACGCCGACAGCTTGTCCAACATGTTCACGACACCCGACCTCCTTGTCATTTTGGGGATGGAAAAAGGGTACCCGCGCAGTTGTCCCGCTTTCCTGTGAAATTGTTTTGTTTCCACCTTGGGAAAGGAAAGAGACGTCCGCTGTCGGTACCCTTGCCAGCAACAACCTATTCAATTTTCTTAATTTACAATTTTATTATACAACACTTTTCGTCGTATGAAAACTTCCATTTTTCAGATGTTGGCCGATGTTGCGCCCTCCGCTTGCACCAGCGCTTTCTTTTCCCAAGCCCGGCTTCTCCAGCGCCAGTACATCAGGATACCGCGCAGCCACTCGTCCGCCGCGAACGCCATCCACACGCCAAGCAATCCGTAGTGCAGGTGGATTCCCAGGTAATACGAGAGCGGCACACTGACTCCCCACATTGAGAGAATGCCCATGAAAACGGGAAATTGCACGTCACCGGCTGCCCGCAGTGAACTGATCACGACCAGATTGAATGTCCTCCCCGGCTCCAGGATCAGGCAAAACAGCAGCAGACCAGCCCCTGTTTGTACGATCAACGGGTCATTGGTAAAAATTCCAAGCAAATGTTCCCGGCTGACGGCGACCGCGGACGCGACCGCAAGCGTAATCAGCAGGCTCCATTTCAGGCTGGCCAGCAACTGGCGGTAGGCGGCTTCTTTTTGACCGGCCCCGACCAGGTGTCCGACGAGGATCTGTGTCCCCTGCCCGAGCGATAAACCGAACAGCATGATGAAAAACATGATGTTCAGGGTGTACACCCGCGTTGCCAGGGCAGCGGTGCCGAGCGCCGTGATGAAAAAGGTGATCATGATCTGGCTGGTTTGGTAGGAAAGCTGTTCGCCGGCAGACGGAACCCCGATTTTTAAAATCTGCCGGATCATCTGCCGATCCAAGCGGATGTAGTCGGACCACTGGATCGGGAATTGAATCCGCCGGTACATCAGAACGAACATGACGATGCACGCGATCGTCCTGCTCACCGCGGTTGAGATTGCAACACCCGTCACGCCGAGTTGCGGAACACCGAGCGCTCCGAAGACAAACAGATAGTTGCCAAACACATGCAACAAGTTCATGCCTAAGGAAACGAACATCGCATCGCCCGTAAACCCGTGCGAACGCACGATCGAAGACACGGTCACCAGCAGCGCTTGCACAAAGATCGTCCCGCCGACGATCGTCAGATAGGCATCGGCGAATTTCAACAGATTCGGCGGCAATTGCAGCAGATGCAGGAACTGTTCACGAAACAGCACAAGCAGGACGCTGACCGCCACTCCAAACAGCAGGTTGATCGTCACCGAGATGGCCGCGATACGGCTCGCTTTCGCAGGTTGCCGCGCTCCCAGGTACTGCGCCACGGTGACGGCGGTGCCGGTCGCCACAAACCCGAACAGAATGATCGTCAGAAAGACCAGTTGGTTGGCCACCCCGACAGCAGCCACCGCCTCGTCCGACACGTGGGACAACATAAATGTGTCGGCACTGCCCATCAACATGTGCAGCAAAAATTCGATCAAAATCGGCCAGGTCAACGCAAACAGGCGCAGCTTGCCGGTCGGCCTACGGTCGCTGGTTTCAGACATGTTTTGAGTTCCTCTCCTTTTTTCGTCCTTGTTTCCGGGCGGATCGCTGTGCCTTGCATGCGGATCCATCCTCCAGTATAGCAGGAATCGACAGAAAAAACGTGCATTTGCAAAACCCCTTTGCTGTATAATGAAAAGGGCCCATCGCATATCTACATAGGTATTTTCAAGAACGGGAGTGTATGAGTTGAACGGGTACAAACAGGCTTACCAACGTTGGATGGAGTTTGCTGAACTGGATCCTCGCCTGAAACAGGAGTTGCAGCGTCTGTCTGACGAGACGGAAATCGAGGACCGCTTTTACCGCCATCTCGAGTTTGGAACGGGTGGCCTGCGCGGGGTGATCGGCGCCGGCACCAACCGGATGAACGTGTATACGGTACGGCGGGCGACGGAAGGGCTTGCCCGCTACCTGCTCAAATATGTCGACCACGCACGCGAAAAAGGGGTGGTCATCGCGTATGACTCCCGCCGCATGTCACCCGAATTTGCGGCAGAAGCAGCCGGTGTCCTGACGCAAAACGGAATCCGGGCCTATCTCTTCGAAGAACTCCGTCCGACGCCGATGCTGTCGTTTGCTGTCCGGCATCTGCAGGCGGCTGCCGGCATCGTGATTACGGCCAGCCACAATCCGCCCGAGTACAACGGGTACAAAGTGTACGGGGAGGATGGCGGGCAGATTCCGCCGCAAACGGCCGACCGGATTTTGTCGGAGATCAACGCGGTGGAAAACGAATTACTCATCCCCGCTCTCACCATAGAAGAAGCAATGGCAAAAGGGCTGTTGCAATGGCTCGGCGAAGAAATCGACCGCGAATACACAAACCGCCTGCTGTCCCTCTCCCTGCATCCGGAAACGGTCAAGCAAGTGGCGGATGATTTTCGGATCGTGTTCACGCCGCTGCACGGAACGGGCAACAAGCCTGTCCGCCGGGCGCTCAAGGAATTGGGATTCCAGCATGTGCATGTGGTGAAGGAACAGGAGCTGCCGGATCCCGATTTTTCCACTGTTTCGTCGCCCAATCCGGAGGAGCGGCAAGCGTTTGAACTCGCTTTGCAATTGGCAAAACAGATCGACGCCGACATCGTCATCGGGACTGACCCGGACGCGGACCGGGTGGGCGTCGTTACAAGGACGGCGGACGGAGAATATGTGGCGCTCAACGGCAACCAGACCGGTGCGCTGCTGCTGCAGTATCTGCTGGAACAGCGGAAAGCGACCGGCAAACTCCCGGCCAACGGAGTCGTCCTGAAAACGATCGTCACCTCCGAACTGGGCCGCGCGATCGCTTCCGCTTACAACGTGACGACCGTCGATGTGCTGACCGGCTTCAAATTTATCGGAGAGAAGATCAACGAATACGAGACAACGGGCGAGTACAGCTTCCTGCTCGGTTACGAGGAAAGCTACGGCTATTTGATCGGGGATTTCGTGCGCGACAAGGATGCCGTGCAAACCGCCATGATGTGCTGCGAGATGGCCGCATTTTACAAAACGAAAGGTTCGGCGTTGCACGACGTATTGCAACAGATTTACAACACGCACGGGTACTATGTGGAAGATTTGTCCTCGTTCACGTTCAAGGGCAAACAGGGGCTGGAGAAGATCAACCGGATGATGGACGAAATGCGCCGACAACCGCTGACGGCGATCGGCAATCTGGCCGTCAAGCAGTCAAAGGACTACCTACCGGGCATCGACGGACTGCCGAAAGCGAATGTCCTGAAATACATCCTGGAAGACGACAGTTGGGTAGCGATCCGCCCATCGGGCACCGAACCGAAGATCAAATTCTATTTCAGCGCCATCGACAAAACGCGCGAGGCAGCCGAAGCCAAGCTGCAAATGCTGAAGTCGTTCGTGTTGGATCTGGTGAATCAGCGAGCGGTGTAACCGCGGGCCGGTTGCGGAGTCCCCGCAGGGCTGCATGTGACACGCAGGGCGTGGGGCTTCACGTCAAATTTTTGCGTCACACCGACCTCCGTCGGGTATATAAGGATTGCAGTACGGAGAGGAGGGAATCCCTTCTCTCCTGCTGATTTTTTCCTTTCGCTCTTCGTATGTTTGTCTGATTGTAGTGCAAGAGGAATATTTTCCCTCGCCGAGATCCACAATAGAACAGGCACTCTGGATTGCCAAAGCGGGGGTATTTGGATGAAAGACATGAAAATATCCGGAATTCAGATGTTCTGGATGATGGCTGTCATGGAATTCGTGATGGCGATTGTGCTCACCGTTACTCCCGCGGTCGCTGCAGCGAAACAGGACGCCTGGATTTCGTTTCTGGTTGCAACGGCGGTGGGAGTTCTCATCGCTTCTATGGCGACAAAATTGGGATTGATGTTTCCGGATCAAACGCTTGTCGAATACGCAAACAGAATCGCGGGAAAGTGGATGGGAAAAATAATCGTCGTTCCTTTCATGGTGTATTTGTACTATGTCACTTCCATCGTTATCCGTGAATCCTCCGATTTGCTGGCGACGATGGTTCTTCCCAGGACGCCGACATGGGCGCTTTCGCTGTTGATGATTTTATTGGTCGTTTATGGTACTTATCAAGGAATCGAGGTGATTGCCAGATGCAGTGAAGTGGTGGGACCGATTATTTTTTTGACGGCCATCATCGTGATTATCCTGGTGTTTAAGGATACCAACTGGGAATGGTTGTTGCCCGTCTATTCGGAAACGGGATGGTTCGGGATCCTCAAGGGAGCGTTGCCCCCCTCCACCTTACTCGGGGATTGCATCATCATTACGATGCTGCTTCCGTTCATGCAGACCCCGGATGAGGGGCCTTCCCGAACCATCTGGGCGGTCGTTTTCTCCGGATGCTTTTTGACTCTGTTTACTCTCGTCATTCTGGCGACGCTGTCTCCAAAACTGGCGGGAGAAAGCTTGTTTTCGGTAACGTGTTAGTGAGATACATTTCGGTCGCCGATTTTCTCGAACGACTGGATCCGGCCATCATTTTCATAGGTGTGTCGGCGATTTTCATTAAGTCGTCCATGTTTTTCTTCGCCTGTTGTTATGGAATAGCGCGATGGATCGGAATCAAAAACTGGAGGAACACGATTTGGTTTGCGGCCCCCATCGTGCTGCTGCTCGGGATGATACCGCGCAACTCGGTCGAAACATTTCTCGATATTCCACGGAAATTCTCCTTCACCCTGCTTTTTCCGATTGCGGTCATCGGAATTCCGCTATTGTTATGGATCGTGGCGACGATCCGGAAATCGCGGAATGTTCAGCATCGGAGACTCGGCTCATAGGGCGATCCGACAGCAATGCTCCCCCCACCAAAGTGACAAGCACTTTGTTGGGAACCCAAAAGTCGTGGCGAGACTTGTGCCCTTTGGGTGCAAAAGAGGCAGCCCCCTGGCCGCCTTTTTCCGTTTCCTGTGAAAAAAATTACTCTTTCCGGTCCTCGTCAAAATGATCCCAATTGTTCTCCGCACTTTCGTTCAGCAGATCGCTCGACTCGAGCCCCATCCAGTTCAGGTTGTCCGTGTAGTCGCGAGCATTGCGTCGGTACGCTTCGTTGCGGGTGAACCCGGTGGGGTTGCCGTGCAGATCGGCGGTTAAGTACCCCTCCAGATCTTCCACATAGCCGCGCCGCTCCTCACTGTCAATGTACATCAAATCGGGATCGGTTCCGTCCTCAAAATCGACGGCCGAATTGGAGGTTCCGTAACGCGCCACGTCCTGCCAGGCATCTTCCCCATCGAAGGCGGTTTGCGCGAACCGGTTGTCGTCGCTGAACACGCGACCGAAACCGGGGAATTCAAAATTTTCCTCCACCGGCCGGTTGCTTTCAATCGCATGTTCGTCGGCCACTTCCTGGCATTGCACGCAAAATTCGGCTGCCGGTTCCGCCTGCAGCCGCTCAAACGGAATCGCCTGTCCGCAATGCGCACAGATGCCATATGTCCCGTCCTCCATCCGCTCCAACGCCTCGTCGATCAGCGCCAGCCGCAGCGACGCCGCGTCCCGCAGGGCGAGATCCTTGCCCCGCTCAAACAACTCATCCCCAATATCCGCCGGGTGATTGTCGTACATCGACAGTTCGCCCAATTGATCGGCCATCGAGTTCGGTATGCCATAGCGGTCATTATGGTCAAGCGAATCGCGCAGATCGGCCATTTCCTCTTCCAGCCGCATACGCAGTTCACGGAGCTGCTCATTCGTCAGGGTCATCCCATTCCCTCCTCTGAATGTACACCGTGCATGTCCAGCAAATTTTCAGCCTGATCTGCACCAGGTCGGTTGACTTGTTCACGGTACGGTCGGTGTATGCATTTGCGCTTGCACCATTTTCACGATTTCCGCTATATATTTGCCGATGATGGGCAGATTCAGCACAGCCAGTTCCTGCAAAATCAGCAACAGGATGGCGACGATCACGGTGAAACCCAAACCTGCCCCGACGCCCCGCGCGATGCCGCTGACGAAATTGAGAACCAGCAGCCGGGCCGGCCGGTTCAGCAGTTGGACATATTCGGCGAACCGGGCCCGTTCCAGCTGCAGAGCGACACGCTCCATCCATTCCGCCAGCCGCGTCATCTCCTCGTTCTCTTTCATCCGCCGGGCCCCCCTTGACGCTAGTGTTTCCTCGATTCTAGCAAATGATTCGAACTGCAGAAAAATGTTCATGGAACTGTTCGATTTTCGTCAATTTATTGCGTCAAAAATGCGGTATCATGTATTGTAAAAACGTAGCAATAAAAGGGGGCATGCGCCTGTCATGAGACGAGATACGGTTCGCTCGTTCGGTTCAATCCTCATCTGGATCGGTGCGATCGCCATCATCGCCGGTTTTTTGACCAAGATCCTGTTCCGCTTCGATACGCTGGTTCCCTACAGCCCCATTTTCTTCGCCTGTATTTTGGCAGGGATCAGCCTGCTGGTGCTGACACGTATTTAGCTTCATGAAGCACAGCGGCCACACCTCCCAGACGTCCTCCACCGTTGTCAATCGAAACTCGCCTCCTATTCCAAGCCTTTATCTCCTACTATGCCCTCCGGATGCAAAAAACCTCCCACCTCTTACATCCAGGGTGAGAGGTTTTGGCAAGCATCACAGGAAATATTTTACGTTTTCCGCGCAGGTTGGACAGAGGGTCGGATGTTCCGTCACTTGGCCGACTTCCGGCGTCACTACCCGGCAACGCTCACAGGTCTCGCCTTCCGCCACGCGCACACGAATCGAGAGCCCCACATACGGTGCGGCATCGGCCGCAACCGTTTCGCCCGGCTTGAACAGATTCACTCTAGAGACCCCCAATACTTCCTGCAGCCGCGGGGTTCCTTCCAGCACCTGCAGGACGTCCGCATTTTCCGGATAAAGGTCGACGGCCGCCATCAGCGATTTGCCGATCACCTTGTCCTTGCGGGCCACTTCCAGCGCCTTCAGCACTTCATCGCGCAGCGCGAGGATCTTTTCCCATTTTGCCTCCAACTCTTTGTCCAGAAACTCGGCTTTCACTTCGCTCCATTCGGTCAACTGGACGCTTTCCTCGCTGACGCCCGGTACATACTGCCACACTTCGTCCGCCGTATGCGTCAAAATCGGAGCGGTCAGCTTCACCAGTTCGACCAGGATATGATGCATCGCGGTCTGGGCGGAGCGGCGTTCCAGCGAATCGGGCGCGCTCGTGTAGACGCGATCTTTCAATACGTCAAAATAGAACGCCGACATATCCACCGTGCAAAAATTGTTGATGTCGTGGAACACGACGTGAAACTCATAATTCTTGTACGCCTTCATCGTGCGCTGTTTCAGCGCTTCCAGCTTGTGCAGCGCCCAGCGGTCGATTTCCAGCATTTGATCAAGCGGCACCGAATGCGCAGCCGGATCAAAGTCATACACGTTGCCCAACAGATAGCGGAACGTGTTGCGGATTTTGCGGTACACTTCCGCCACTTGCTTGAGGATCGAATCAGATACGCGGACATCCGACCGGTAATCGACCGACGCCACCCAGAGGCGCAGGATGTCGGCGCCCAGATTTTCCAACACTTTCAGCGGGTCGACCACATTGCCAAGGCTCTTCGACATCTTCCGGCCTTCCCCGTCGAGCACAAACCCGTGGGACAGCACCTCCTTGTATGGGGCGCGCCCTTTCACCGCAACCGCCGTGGTCAGGGACGAGTTGAACCAGCCGCGGTACTGGTCCGATCCTTCCAGATAAAGATCGGCAGGCCAGTGCAATTCCTCCCGCCCGCCGCACACGGCGATATGGGACGAACCGGAATCGAACCACACGTCCATAATGTCCGTTTCTTTGCGGAACTCTGTATGGCCGCACTGGCAAGCGGCACCCTCCGGCAGCAAGTCCGCCGCCTCGCGTTCAAACCACACTTGCGACCCGTGCTCCGCGAACAGGTTCGCCACATGTTCGATCGTCTGTTTCGTGATCAACTCTTTACCGCAATCGGTGCAGTAGAAAATCGGGATCGGCACGCCCCACACCCGCTGCCGGGAAATGCACCAATCCTGCCGTTCCGCCACCATGTTGTGCAGGCGCACTTCGCCCCAGGCCGGGTTCCATTTCACCTGCTTGATTTGCTCCAAGAGCTCGTCGCGGATTTTGTCGATCGAGCCGAACCACTGTTCCGTCGCCCGGAAGATCACCGGATTTTTGCAGCGCCAGCAGTGCGGATAGGAGTGCTCCATCACGCTTTCACGCAGCAGATAGCCCGCTTCCCGGATCGCTTCCGTAATCGCCGGATTGGCTTTGGCATAAAATTGTCCCGCAAACGGACCGGCTTCCTGCGTAAATTTGCCGCGGTCGTCAATCGGCACGAGCACCGGCAAGCCGTACTTCTGGCCGACGAGGAAATCTTCCATCCCGTGTCCTGGAGCGGTGTGGACACATCCGGTACCTGCATCCAGCGTCACATGATCGCCCAGCACGACAAGCGACTCGCGGCCGAACAGCGGATGTCTGGTTTTCACCCGTTCCAGTTCGGCACCCTTAAACGAAGCTTCCGGCTGCAACTCCTGCTCGTATCCGGCCGCTTTCAGCACCGCACCCGCCAGTTCTTTTGCGATCAGCAATTTTTCGCCGCGAACATCGATCAACACATACTCAAAATCCGGATTCACCGCAATCGCCACATTGGCCGGAATCGTCCACGGCGTGGTCGTCCAAATCACGATGGACGCACCTTCCGGCAGTTTCCCTTTGCCGTCTGTCACCTGAAATTTGACATAAATCGAAGGCGACTGTTTGTCCGCATATTCGATTTCCGCTTCCGCCAAAGCGGTTTCGCAGTGGGTGCACCAATAGACCGGCTTCATTCCTTTGTAGATCAAGCCTTTTACCGCCATTTCGCCAAACACGCGGATCTGGGCCGCTTCATACGCCGGGAGCAGCGTGATATACGGGTTTTCCCAATCGCCGCGTACGCCCAACCGCTTGAACTGCGCCCGCTGCCGGTCGATAAAATCGAGCGCATAGTCACGGCACATGTGCCGGAACTCAGGCACCGGGATCTCGTGCCGGTTGATTTTTTTGTTTTTGATGATCGCCTGTTCGATCGGCAGCCCGTGCGTATCCCAGCCAGGTACATACGGGGCGTCAAATCCTTCCATCGTTTTCGATTTCACGATGATGTCTTTCAAAATTTTGTTGACCGCATGCCCCAAATGAATATCTCCGTTGGCGTACGGCGGCCCGTCATGCAGCACAAACTTCGGCTTGCCTTTTTGCTTTGCCTGCACTTTCTGATAGAGGCCGATTTCCTCCCACCGTTTTTGAATCTCCGGCTCCCGCTGCGGCAAATTCCCGCGCATCGGAAACTCCGTTTGCGGCAGGTTGAGCGTTTTGCTGTAATCGATTGACATGTACATCCCCCTCAACAGAAAACCTCTCATCCCCTGAAGGGACGAGAGGTTGATTTTCCCGCGGTACCACCCTGTTTACCGGGCATGGCAAAAAATCGCCCGATCACTCCACGAGCTGATAACGGCGCTCGCAGCCGGCTCCCCCTACTCTCCACCGGGAAAATGGGCGGCGGATTTCAGCGTGCAACTCCCGGGTGATCTTCCCAACCTTCCGCTTGCCGGGCTCCCACCCTCCCCGGTTCGCTGCAAAGCATCCGACTGGTACTCTCCCGATCATCGCCTGTGCGGACTTTGATTGTAGATCGAATTATATGCAACGAAACAGCCTGTTGTCAACCGACCGGTGTCTTTTCTTCCAACAGCTTGTCCCATTCATCCGTGTTCAGCATTTCCAGCTGCGCTTCGATCAGGGAACGGAAGCGGGCCCGGTAGACGGCAGCCTGTTTCTGCAGATTTTCCAGTTCCAGAGAGATCTCGCGCGAACGCAGCAACGCCTCGTTGATGATCCGGTCCGCGTTCTTCTCTGCCTCCTTGATGATCAACTGCGCCTCCTTGCGGGCGTTCGCCTTCACTTCTTCCGCTGTTTCCTGCGCCACAAGGATCGATTTGCTAAGGCTTTCCTCGATGTTTTCAAACCGCGCCAAACTTTCCTCCAGTTGCTTCACGCGGTCTTCCAGATTCTTCTTCTCGCGCAGCAGCGCTTCATAATCTTTTATGACATGATCAAGGAACTCGTTAACCTCATCTTCGTTATACCCGCGAAACGAACGGGTAAATTCCTTGTTATGGATATCCATGGGAGTCAATGGCATCGACCGGCACCTCCAGACAGAATAAAAGCGAAAACATTCTGCCCCTTTATTTCGACAAGATGCCGCCGATTCCTGCCGCTTCCTCACAGATATTTGCCGATTCGGATGACGGTCCGGCCCTTTTTCGTTTGGCCGCCGATTTCCAGCACGCGGATGCGCCCCATCCCGCGCAGCGAGATCACATCGCCTGCTTCCACCGGCATGGAAGGATCTGTCACCGTTTGCCAGTTCAACTGCAGCTTGCCCGCTTTGATCGGGTCGACGATTTTGCTGCGGGCCAATTGAAACGATTCCGCCGCCACCGCGTCGATCCGCAGCGACATGACGGTGAATTCCCGTTCCGCCAATTCGATCTGCGGCGGGCGAAATTCCGCTTTTTCAATCGGCAGCACCCGCACCGACGCCCGCCCCACCTGATGCAAATGCAAACGCAAAAATTCTTCCACATCCCGCGCCGCCACCAAATCGCAGCCTGCGGGTTGCACCGACAGATCTCCGATTTTTTCCCGTTTCAGGCCGAGTCCGAGCAGTGCCCCAAGATAATCCCCATGCTTGAGTGTCACAGATTCGCCCGGAACCTCAATCCGCAGCCAGCACAGTGCGAGCTCGTCCGGTTCCGGCATCCAGTGATCGGGCGCCAGCAGTACCCGCTTGCGTTCCGCCCCGTCCCAGCCGCCATCCGCAAAAACGGCAACATCGCCCACTGTCCGAGCGATGTTCGTGGCGATCCGCACCTGGCGCGGATCCAAGAAACCGGTCAGACACGGAGCGTGGCGGGACGCAGCCCGGTCGGCCAGTTCCAGCATGCGCCGAACGAACGTCTTTTCCTCCGGCCGGTAGTGCATCAAGAGATGATCGTCCATCGTGCCTGCGGCTCGCCTACAAAATCGTTCTCAGCACGGTCATCAACCCTTGCTGGATCAAGTATAACGCGAACAGGGCGGCGATCGGCGAGATATCGATCGGCCCAAGCGGCGGGATGAAGCGTCTGAACATGCCCAGATACGGCTCTGTGATTTTCACCAGGAACTGCCCCAAACTGGTGCGTTCCATATCGGGCACCCAGGACATCAGCACCCTGGCGATCAGTATGTATTCATAGACGCGAAACGCGAGATTGATCATGTGCCAAAGGTTATACTGCATTCCGTCACCTCATTTGCTTTTCGAAGCTGCTTGATTATACTCCGTCTGCTGTTTCAGCAAATCGCTGATCGCCCCTTGGATTTCCACGTTGTCAGGCGCGCACAGGAAAATCTGGTGGCCGATCTTTTCCATTCGTCCGCCGAGCGCGTAAATCGTGCCCGAGATAAAATCCATGATGCGGATCGCATGGTCAAACTGCGCTTTGTGCAAATTCAACACGACCGGCCGATGCGTCCGCAGATGATCGGCGATCGTTTGCGCTTCCTCAAACGACTTCGGTTCGCACAGGATCATTTTCAGTTGTTTTTGCGTGTGTAAACTGACGACAGCCGCCTTCCGCTGCATCTGCACCACATCGGACGAGTGATCCTCGCGTGCCAGCTCCCGCATTTTTTCCGTGCGCGGCTCTTCGTCGGACAGACCGAGAATCTGCATCATTTTATTCCACATGATGTTCCTCCATGCTCATGGTTTCACCAGAATACTCCCCAGGCGGACCATCGTGGCTCCTTCCTCGACCGCAACTTCAAAGTCGCCTGACATGCCCATCGACAAATGCTGCAGCTCCGGATAAGCGGGCAACAGACGGTCGCGTAGCTCACGCAATCCGCGAAACACCGGCCGCACCTGTTCCGGATCGTCCGCAATCGGCGCCATCGTCATCAGCCCGCGTACCCGGATGCGGTTTAGCAGCTTGATCTCATCCAGAAAAGCGGCCAATTCCAACGGCGGCAACCCGCTTTTCGTCGGTTCGCCGGAAATGTTCACCTGAACCAGGCAGGTCACGTGGAGATCCCTTTTTTCGGCCTGTTTTTGCAATTCCTTCGCCAATGACAGCCGGTCGAGCGAATGAATCCATGCAAAATGGGGCAGTACATCCTTCACCTTGTTGGTTTGCAAATAGCCAATAAAATGCCATGTAGCCGGCTGCCTGATGGCGTCCAGTTTGGGCAAGGCCTGCTGCACCCGATTCTCGCCGAGATCGCGAATGCCTGCGGCAAGGATCGCCCGCGTTTCTTCGACGCCGACATATTTCGTGACGGCGATGACAGTCACTTCCTCCGGCCGGCGGCCGGTCCGCTCGCAGGCGCGCTCGATCCGTTCCCGGACGGCTGCGATTTTTTCCCGATAGTCCATACGATCACCACAGTTTGTCCCTGATTAGTACTATTCTTCCTCGATGGCAAAATTTCCTGCTGCAAACAGGTACGGAAAAGCGTGCAAACCTTCATCCGAAGCACCCTGCCATTTTAAACAAGGACGATCAACCCCGCGAGCCTGCCTGTTTTCCCCCGTTCCGCCCGATGCGAAAAATAGGTCTCCGTGTCGCAAGCAGTGCAGCCGCCGACGCGCGCCACGTGCTCCGGCAGCAGGCCCGCTTCCAGCAGAATGTGCCGATTGACGGCAGGCAGCGGCAGTTGCCACCGCTGATTGTCGTTCGCTTGAAAGAACTGCTCCGCCT
The DNA here is from genome assembly GCF_000376225.1 of Effusibacillus pohliae DSM 22757. NCBI lineage: Bacteria > Bacillati > Bacillota > Bacilli > Caryophanales > Alicyclobacillaceae > Effusibacillus > Effusibacillus pohliae. The sequence continues at coordinate 68,360 of NZ_AQXL01000130.1, read as the reverse complement.
GCGGATATTCTTCGACAAACGGGACGAATACCCTCTCGTCCACCTCATAACAGCACGCGTCAATCGCCGGACCGATCGCTGCCAGCAGTTGCGCGGGGTCGCTTCCGAACCGCTCCTGCATTGCGTGCACGGCCTCTTTTGCAACCTGGCTCATCGTGCCTTTCCAACCGGCGTGCACCGCCCCGATTGCCTTGTTGACCGGATCGAGCAGCAAAATCGGCACGCAGTCGGCTGCAAACGTGGAAAGGACGATGCCTGGCCGGTTGGTAACCAGCGCGTCCACACCCGGCAGTGCGTCTTCATAGGATACAGACCCTCGCCCTATGTCGCCTTCCTGAACGACCGCCACCCGGTTTCCGTGCACCTGCTCGCCGCACACCCACTGGTTCAGGTTTACGTTTAATTCCTCGCAAACAAGCTGCCGGTTTGCAATCACGTGCTCGGCCTGGTCCCCGACATGCAGCCCCACGTTTAAACCGTGCCATGGACCGGTCGACCCACCCCCCAGCCGGGTGGTGAACAGCGCCTTGGCCAAGCCTGTCCGGTTGATGTTCTCGGCATGCAAAAAACGCGTCGCCGCCATCCGCCTTCTCCTCTTTTCCCAGTTCTTCTCTTGGCATCGTATCATAAACCGGGTGCCGTTGACAAAGATTTTGGCCCGCCATGACTCCCCAGCTCACGATTATGCCTGGAAATCTTCCGCGAAAATCTTGTCCTTATCCAATTCGATCGCCTTCAGTACCGAAGATACAACAGCACCACTCTCTGAATAAGCCTGCCGTTTGCCAGCCATACTAGGGGCTGACGATGAATCAAAAATATCACCGGCAGCCCGGTTTCTGTATCCGCAAAAGATGCAAATCCGTAATGTGGCGTCTTGTCCCAACCCCCAACAAAAAAATGCGCTTCATCCAGCGCATTGGGATCGCCTCTTCCGTTCCCCCCGCCAATCGCAGCCGGTCAGTTCCACCCCGCCCGGGCAAGTGGCCCGCTTCCCGCCAGTCTCAATACCCGCCCGACTGCTCGTCATAGTCGTTGGGATTGCCGGGCCGCCTGCCGCCTTGTGAAGGGGATGCGTACGGTCCGGCGAAAGAATTCAGCTCCACCAGCACGACATCCGCCCCGATCTTGACAATCTGACTCCAGGGGATCACATAATCCTGGGACGAACCGAAGATGCCAAAAAAACGCCCCGAGCCCGGAACCACAATCGCCCGCACCATCCCGTTTTCCACATCGATATCCAGGTCGCCGATCATTCCCAGGCGCTTGCCGTCACCGATGTTCACCACATCTTTCGATTGGAGTTCCGATACTTTAACCATGACAACCCCTCGTTGTGAAATTTTGCCCTCACTACAACTGTATGCACGGACACAAAAAAAAGTCGCCCGATGCGACCGGACGAGACAATTCGAATCAAGGACGTATGTATTTTTGCATGTGGCTGATGGCCGCTTTTTCCAGGCGCGAGACCTGCGCCTGCGAGATGCCGATTTCCTCGGCCACCTCCATCTGGGTCTTGCCTTCAAAAAATCGCATCGATAAAATCCGTTTCTCGCGTTCGTTCAACTTCTGCATCGCTTCCAGAATGGCGATCTCTTCCACCCATTGCGAGTCCTGATTTTTCTCGTCGCTGATCTGGTCCATCACATAGATCGGGTCGCCGCCATCATGGTAAATCGGCTCAAACAACGAGACGGGGTCCTGGATCGCATCCAGGGCAAACACCACATCCTCTTTCGGAACCTCCATCGCTTCCGAAATTTCGTTGATCGACGGCTCCCGCAAATTTTTATTCGTCAGTTGATCGCGCACCTGCAATGCCTTGTACGCGATGTCGCGGAGACTGCGGCTGACGCGGATCGGGTTGTTGTCCCGCAAATACCGCCGGATTTCGCCAATGATCATCGGCACCGCATAGGTCGAGAATTTGACGTTCTGCCCCAGGTCAAAATTATCGATCGCCTTCATCAGTCCGATACAGCCGACCTGAAACAGATCATCCACATACTCGCCGCGGTTGTTAAACCGCTGAATCACCGACAGCACCAATCGCAGGTTGCCGTTGACAAGTTTCTCACGGGCGGATACATCACCTTGCTGCAATTCGACAAACAGCTTGCGCATTTCGGTATTGCTGAGAACGGGAAGTTCGGCGGTGTTGACGCCACAGATCTCCACTTTGTTACGCTTCATGTCGTCATTCCCTCCATGTTGAAAATCCGCCGTGGGATTCGTCAACAGTATTTCCTTGGAGGGAAGAATTATGCACCGATGGAAGTCAGAGCATTTTGTTAAACTCTTTACGCAGCCGCTTAATAATCCGCTTCTCCAGCCGTGAGATGTAGGATTGCGAGATGCCAAGCAGGTCGGCGACATCCTTTTGCGTCATCTCTTTTCCGTCTGCCAGTCCGAAGCGCAGTTCCATGATTCGCCGCTCGCGTTCGGACAGCTTATCGAGCGCCTTGTACAGCAATTTTCGATCGACCTGCTCTTCGATGTTTTTGTAAATGGTATCATTCTCGGTTCCCAGCACGTCCGACAACAGCAGCTCATTGCCGTCCCAGTCCACGTTCAGCGGTTCGTCGAAGGAGACTTCCGAGCGGATTTTGTTGTTTCGCCGCAGGAACATCAGAATCTCGTTTTCGATGCAGCGGGAGGCGTAGGTCGCCAGCTTGATTTTTTTCTCAGGGTCGAACGTATTGACCGCTTTGATCAGCCCGATCGTGCCGATCGATACCAGATCCTCGATGTTGATGCCCGTATTTTCAAATTTGCGGGCGATATAGACCACCAGCCGCAGATTCCGTTCGATCAGAACGGCCCGTACCGCTTCGTCGCCGGACGGCAATTTTTCCAGCAAAAATTCTTCCTCTTCCCGGCTCAAGGGCGGCGGCAGGGCTTCACTGCCACCCACGTAGTAAATTTCCTCAGGTTGAGCGCCCAGTCTGAACAGGAGCCGCAGGTACAACAAGCGAAGCTGCAGCCGGATTTTGTACGGCGTGATCATGAAGTGGTACTCTCCTTCCTCTTTATAGCTCATGCTGAGATCGAAACATCTGAATCGGTGAGGCAGGCCGGCGGCAAAATCGCCCGGTACCCCCGGTCGCCCGCCAGCGGCTTCGGATTGATCGCTACCAATATGTTCGGGACGGCCGTTACCGCTTCTCCCTGGTGGATGACAAATTCGGCCGGCCGGAACGCCAGCAGCATGCCGACCGTCCCGCCTACCCCGCGGTAGGGGACGATTCGCAAGCGGGATTGCCAGGCCCCCTCCAGCCCAAGAGTGCCGAGGTCGAGCGTCACATCCCGCTTCGCCAGGAACGCCTCAACAATCGGTTGCGGCAACAGCGGTTCCAGCGCTTGCCATTCGACAACGGCGACCGGTAAACCGGATAATGGATCGACCAGTGCGTTTCCCGTATCCAGCAGGCCTGTGAACTCCGCTTGCTTGCCATCAAGCGTGATGCGAACCTGCCACAGATTCGATTCCCTGTTTTTTTGCCGCTGGACACGGTTCCAGGCGGCCTTCCCCATACCATATACGACCGGTATCGCCGATAGTACCAGATACAAGACGATGTTCGGCTGCCACCAGCTTTGATGAGCGACAAACACCATTCCGCCAAAGGCGACCGGTTTTGCAAACAAAGCGTTCAGCCCGTACGCCGCTCCTCCAACAACAAATGACGCCAGGTAAAACAAACCGAACAGCCGCAAGAATTCGATCGCCGTTTTCGGACGGAACGTGATCCACACCATCAGGCAGGAAAACAGCAGTTTCGTCAAAACATTCATCGTTGATGTGAGAGCAGCCGGCACAAACAACAGCAAGGCATAACTGGCGCCCAGAACGGAACCGAGCGCAATGCGCCGCCAGCCGACTCGCTTCCGGGCCATCCAGGCAGCCAGCGCGAGAATCACCGCATCCATCACCAGATTGACCAGCCAGACCACATCCACAAACACAACGGGCATGCGGAATCACTCCCGCACTTTTCGATGCCCCTAGTATAGTACATATCTATTACAAATTTTGTCGCAACTTGACGATAGAATAGGGAAATGTTTCGACGGAAAATGATTGACCCGTTTTTTCCACCTCTGCTAGAATGAAATTGGATTTGGTATACAGTATTCCAGAGGTGAAGCCTGATGCTGACCGTCGGCATGATCGGATATGGTTCAATCGGTCGGGATGTGGCAGATTATATTGCATCCGGACTGGCCGGGAACGTCGAGTTAAAAGCGATTTTGGTGAGAAACAAGGGGAACATCGTATCGGATCTGCCCTCCGATTGGTTTGAGGATGACCCGGATCGGTTTTTCAACTTGGGTACCGATATTGTGATCGAAGCGGCAGGCCATGAAGCGGTCCGACTGTATGCGGAACGTTCCCTGCGGAGCGGCAGCCACTTTCTGACGGTGAGCGTAGGCGCCTTCGCCGATCAGGAACTGTATGAACGAGTGATGCAAACGGCAGCCGAAACGGGCAGACAGCTGATCGTTCCGTCAGCTGCAGTCGGCGGATTGGACCGCATCGCGGCGGGAGCGGTCGGCCCGATCGAACAGGTTACATTAACCAGCCGAAAACCGCCTCGTGCCTGGTACGGCACAATCGTGGAACAACAGGTCAATCTTGAGCAGGTAACCGAACCGGTCTGTGTATTCGAGGGGCCCGCAAAGGAATCAGCCCGTCTGTTCCCGGAAAGCGTCAACGTGTCCGCCGCTCTGAGCCTGGCCGGAATCGGATTTGAGCGGACGACCGTCAAAGTGTTCGTCGACCCGACGATCACCAGGAACACGCATGAAATTTCCGCATCTGGCAAATTTGGCGAAATCCACTTGCAAATTCGAAATACGCCGTCCGCCAACCCAAAAACCGGTTACATCGTGGCGATGAGCATCGTAAAGGTGTTGAAAAATCTGTCCACCCCTTTGATGATCGGCCTCTAGCCTACTGCTCCAGACTTCCCGTGAATGTGAGGCGCAACGAGAAAAGAGGCCGGGTCGGCCTCTTTACCTCCACAGTACCAGCTCTTGTTTACGTCCACGCGCTTCCTTTTTGTTCCCTTTTCGGCCTGCGGTTCGGCCGAAACCCGCTTTGTGCGGAGCATACGCCTGCTTGCCTCCCTGCATCAACCTCCGTTGGTCTTTCGTCCGATTTTGCGGCTTCTTGCTGCGAACCGGCTGTTCGGCTGTCAGTTCAATCGGTGCTTCATTGGTGTTTTTCGTCAACAGTTTGAGCGCAGCCGATACCAGCAACAAGGAGTCCTGCTGGTCAAGCAGCTCTTCCGCCAGCGCTTTGTAGCCGCCCAACTCCTCTTTTTCAATGGCGTTCAGCAACTGTTCCATCGCGATCCGCTGCTTGCCAAGTTTTGCTTCCGCAAGCGAAGGCAGCGGTTGCTTATCGATTTTCCGCTTGGTGGCCTTTTCAATTTGGCGCAGGTGATCCAGTTCACGCGGAGTGACAAACGTAGCCGCCACCCCGCTTTTTCCGGCCCGTCCGGTGCGGCCGATTCGGTGCACATAACTGTCAATATCTTGCGGGATGTCGAAATTGTAGACGTGGGTGACACCCGAGACATCCAGGCCCCGGGCGGCTACATCAGTGGCGACCAGAATCTCGATTTGTCCTTCGCGGAATTTGCGCATCACGAGATCACGCTGCCGTTGGCTCAGATCTCCATGCAGTCCGTCCGCTTGGTATCCCCGTGTAATCAGCGCATTCATCAGTTCATCCACGCGCCGTTTGGTCCGCCCGAATACGATCGCCAATTCCGGGTTCTGAATGTCCAGCAGCCTGGTCAGCACATCCAATTTCTGCCGCTCAGGAACTTCGTAGTATACCTGTTCAATCGTCGGAACGGTTACCTCTTGCGCTTTCACGGTCACAATTTGAGTCTCTTTCATAAACTTTTCGGCCAGTTTTTTGACTTCCGGTTTGATTGTCGCGGAGAACAGCAACGTCTGTCTCGCTTCCGGACACCGACTGAGAATCGCTTCAATGTCCTCCACAAACCCCATATCCAGCATCTCGTCCGCCTCATCCAGCACGACCATCCTGATCGTGGAAAGCCGGATCGTCCGCCGGTTGATGTGGTCAAGCAGCCGGCCAGGCGTGGCGATGATCACATGCGGCCGATTTTTTAACGCTTTGATTTGGCGGTTGATGTCTTGTCCGCCATAGACCGGCAGCACGCGAACCTGTTTGCGGAATCCGACTTTGCGAATCTCTTCCGCCACCTGAATGCAAAGCTCCCGGGTGGGCGTCAGGATCAGCCCTTGCACCGTCTCATCGTCCGGATCCACCATCTCCACCATCGGGATCGAAAAAGCAACCGTCTTGCCGGTGCCGGTGTGTGCCTGGCCAATCAGATCCCTTCCAGCCAGCGCAACAGGTATGGCTTCCGCTTGAATCGGAGTGGCCGATTCAAATCCCATCTCCTCCAGCGCCGCCAATACGGGAGAACTTAATGTAATGTCTGTAAACTGTTTCACTCAAATACCTCTTTCGTCAACAAGTACTGGGTTCAACACCACTGTGAGCGGAATCGTCCTGCTTGTGTATTTTGTCAAGTTTGAAAAAAATAACCCGTTGGGAGTGCCCCAAACGGGTCCGTTCAACCTACAGTTTGGTTACGTTCGCTGCTTGCAAACCGCGATTTCCTTGCACAACCTCAAAGCGCACGCGCTGTCCTTCATCGAGGGATTTGAACCCTTCACTGAGAATCGCGCTGAAATGAACAAACACGTCATCGCCGCCGTCGACCGAGATAAAACCATAGCCTTTCTCCGGGTTGAACCATTTTACTGTCCCTTGTTGCATGCGGGAATCCTCCTAAAATGCCATGACTCGCATGGCTGCAAATACTCATTTGCCCAAATCCGTTATGACCAGAAAAAAACCGACCAGTCTTACAGCCTATGAGAATGGCTCGACCGATCGGCTACTCATCACATCATAAGCAAACATTTGTGCAAACGGCTTATCAATGACTCGATTATACCACATTTACGGCAACTGTCAAATGCGACTGTGCAAGCCGTTCTTTTGTGCCCGGATGCAGGAGGTGGTTCCGCCAGTTCAATAATTGCTGCCATTCGGCTATTTCGCTTTCTCCCACAACTCCTTGATCTTTGGCGGCACCTTCACATTGACACTTGTGTCCCAGGTAATGGTCACATCGCCTTTCGTAAATGTCTGACACGCCAACCGGTATCCTTCCTGCAGTTTGTCGCCCAGTCGGGCAATCTCCTGTTTCTTGATCGGAGTCAAATTTTCCGCACCTTGCTCGATGTGGATTTTGCATGTTCCACATAAGCCGCCGCCGCAACGGTAGGGGATTCCTCCCTCATACCGGATGGAAGCGCGCAGAATGTTCGTTTCCCTATCTGCTTCAATTTCAACCGACTTGTTCGTGCTCGCAAAGTGAATCCGCGGCATTGGCATTCCCTCCTGACTGTGCGTATTGCTCCAGCAACTGTCCAATCTTATCAAAATCCGGCCCGATCACGACCGCAAACTGTTGCCCATTGCCGACCTCTGTCACCGGTGCTTTCCGCACCCCATACCGCGCAGATGATTTACGCGACCGGATCTTCCGCCAGCAGGCCGGTCAGGTATCGTTTCAGGTTGTCGTAAAAACTGTCGGCCGACATGCCGGTAATAAATTTTTTGCTGACCAAGGCGTACGGCGTATTTTTGCAGATTCCGCAGATGCCGCCGCACTTCATTTCCAAGTATTCGATCGCAAACTCAACTTCGGGAAACTCCCGCTGGATCCTCGAAAATACGGCAGCTGTGGAAGCGTGTTTCAACAGGTTGGTTTCGCACACTTCAATCCGGATGGCCAAGGCTTACACCTCCTTGCCCTGCGTGGCCCGCAAATAGGCTTTCCTCGAATTTTCAATGTGAATCTTCGTCAGGTTTTCCGCCAGCTCGACTTCCTTGTTGCGCACCGCTTCCAGAATGTCCCGGTGTTCCCGCATCGCCTGCTCCATCCGGCCCGGCATCTCATGTCCAAGATGGGCGAACGCCCGGATGTAATCGAGCAGCCCGCTCAGCATTTCGTACAACCTGGGACTTTTTGCCGCTTTGTAAATCTGTTCATTGATCTCGATGTGGAGCTGGCCGATCTCCTGTTTGGAATCACCGTTCAAATAAAGGTCGATTTGCCTGATCATCCGGCCGAATTCGACCGCCGTTTGGTCATCGATTTTTTGCGCGGCCAGGCGGACCGCCAATGCCTCGAGCGATGACAGGATCGTGAAAATCTCTTCGATCTCCTCACGGGAAATTTGCGTCACCACCACGCCACGCCGCGGCACCGTCACCACCAGCCCGGCCGATTCCAGCCTGAACAGCGCTTCCCGGATCGGCGTCCGGCTGATGCCCAGCTGTCCGGCCAGTTCCCGCTCGACCAGGCGGTCGCCCGCCTTGTACACCCCGTTCAAAATCTGCTGCTTCAAATACTGGTAGACTTTATCCCGAATCGGCACCAGTTCTTCCGCAGCCCACAGTTCCTGCTGCCCATGCATCCTGGCGGCTCACCTCCTTGCCTGCAAGCTGCCGGTTAACTGAGAAACAAAGCCCCATACGCCAACGCTCCCGAGATCACGAAGGCCGGGTGAATCTTGATGACCTCCAGCGCCACATAACTGGCGATCGCCAGCACGCCGGTGTTGAGCCACCCGCTGGCGTGCCACGCATCAAGCAAAAATTGGTACGCCAGCACAGCGAGCAGCACCGCCACCACCGGTTGCACCGCCCGCGTCATCGCTTTCACTTGCGGGGCTTCCCGGAACAGATCGACAAATTTGAACAGTACCACCACAGCCACCGCCGAAGGCAGCACGGTGGCGATCAGAGCGACCGCAGCCCCCGTCACACCGCCCACCTGGTATCCGACAAACCCGGCCATTTTCGTCGCGATCGGTCCCGGCAGCGCATTCCCCAAAGCGAGCAGATCGCCGAACTGTTTCAACGTCAGCCATCCGTAGTGGTCGACCACTTCCTTCTGGATCAGCGGAATCGAAGGCGGACCGCCGCCATAGCCCAGGATATTCGATAGAAAAAACGCCCAAAACAATTGCAGATACGTCATAATTTTTCCGCCGTCCCTTTCGCTGATGAAGCAACCGTATTTTTAAAGGTAGTCTTGAAAAATGCGACCGCCAGGAACACGACAATCAACACGGCCGGATGGATGCCCAGTCCCTGCAAAGCCAGCAGGCTGACGAGCGTCACCAGAATCGCCCGCACCGGCCCCATCCCTTTCCACGTTTTGGCGAAAAACTCATACGCCATCACCGCCAGCATCACCCCGATCACAGGTCCTACCGCCCGGATCATGCCGCTTACCACGGATGATTCCCGGAGGGCGTACAGCGAGCCAAGCAGCCCGATCATGGCGATGACGGTAGGCAGAATGTGGGCCAGAATCGCGACAACGGCACCCGAGGTGCCTTTCACCCTGTATCCGATGTAAGCGGCCATTTTCGTGGCAATCGGGCCGGGCAGCGCGTTCGCCAACGCAAGCACATCGCCGAAATCTTCGTCGCTCATCCATCTGTACTTTTCGACCGCTTCATACCGGATCAAGGGGATCACCGAGGGGCCCCCGCCGTACCCGAGAACCCCGGATCGTGCAAATCCGATGATCAGTTGCCGATAGGACATCGAAATCCCTTCTTTTCGCTTGAACTAGAGCTTGATGTTCGGCTCGGCGACCACCGTGTGGCCTGCCGGGGCCAGTGCTTCCTTCAGTGCCTGCAGCGCAGCCGTGCCAACCGCCGTATCCTGTTCGCCGTTGCCGCCGCTGATGCCGACGCCGCCGATCACCTGGCCGTCGACGACAACCGGGAAGCCTCCTACGAAAATGGCGAACTTGCCCGGAAACATCAATTGGATGCCGTACGCCTCGTTGCCGGGCAGCGCCGGTCCGTTCGGCTCTGTGTTGAACAGATGGGTGGAACGTTTGTGGCCAGCGGCCGTAAACGCTTTTGCCGCCGCGATCTCCGGACCGGTGATGCGGGCGCCGTCCATCCGTTCCAGCGCGATCAGGTGGCCGCCGTCATCGACGATCGCGATCGTTTCCGGGACGCCAATCTCCGCTGCTTTTTGCTTCGCCGCCTCGATCATCCGTTTTGCGTCCGCCAGTTCCAACTTGAACACTTGTTTCATATCCACTCTCCTTCCGTCTCAATACCCGAAGTACACTGTCTTCATCTGCGTGAAAAATTCCAGTCCGACCCGGCCCGATTCCCGGAATGTGGACGAGCTCGATTTTTTCAATCCGCCAAATGGCACGTTCATCAGGTTACCGGTGGTCGTGCGGTTGACCTTGACTGTGCCGGATTGAATCTCTTTGACAAAAATTTGCGCCTTTTCGAGATCCTTCGTGACGATCGATGCGGAGAGTCCGTACTCGACCGAATTGGCCACCCGCAGGGCTTCTTCCAGGCTGTCGACCGCGATCACAGCCACGACCGGCCCAAAAATTTCTTCCCGGGCGATGCGCATATCCGGTGTGACACCGGTAAAAATGGCCGGCCGCACGTAGTAGCCTTTACCGTACTCGCCGTCTGTCAGATGTTCGCCACCGTACACCAATGTCGCCCCTTCCGCCCGGCCGACTGCCACATAGTCAATCACCGTTGCCAGTTGACTGCGATTCGCCAGCGGACCGATCTGCACGCCGTCGGTAAAGCCGTTGCCGATTTTTAACCGGCTGGTGTGCTGCACGAGCTTTTCCACGTATTGATCGTGCACGGAACGCATCACAATCACGCGGCTGGTGCCGGTGCACGCCTGGCCCGTCAACTCAAAACCGCCTTTGATCGTCAGCTCCACCGCTTTCTCCAGGTCGGCGTCTTCCATGATCAAAAGCGGATTTTTGCCGCCCAACTCCATCTGGGTGCGGGTCGTCAGCGGCACGGAACGGTGGATCGCTTCTCCCGCCTGCGTCGATCCGGTGAACGTGACCGCCTTGACCGCCGGATCCGCGGTCAATGGCTGCCCCACCTTCGACGCGGATCCGGTCACAAAGTTCAGGACTCCGGCCGGAACCCCGGCATCGACCAACGCTTCCACCAGCCGCAACCCCATCAACGGCGTATCGGATGCCGGCTTGAACACCACCGTGTTGCCGGTGATCAGGGCGGGGGCGATTTTTCTCGCCGGAATGGATACGGGAAAATTCCACGGGGTGATCACCGATACCACCCCCAAAGGTTCGCGGATCGTAAACACGAGGGAAGCGGGATCGTCGTTCGGGAACGTTTCGCCGCTGAAACTGAGGCCTTCTGCCGCATAATAGCGTAAGGTGGCGGCGGAGCGTTTGACTTCCATTCGGCTGGCGGAGATCACTTTTCCTTCTTCCCGGGTCAGTTCCTGCGCGATTCTCTCCAGCCGACGTTCCAGAAGATCGGCCGCTTTGTTCAGAATCTCCGCCCGCTTGGCGGGAGCTGTCCTGGCCCATCCGGGAAACGCTGCTTCCGCCGCGCGGATCGCCCGGATCGCATCTTCCGCCGTGCAGGCCGGAAAACGTCCGACGATGTCTTCCGTATCCGCCGGATTGATGCTGTCAAACGTTTCGCCGTTCGACGCTTCCACCCATTCGCCGCCGATGTAATTTTTGTACGTATGGACTGTGGTTCCGATCATCCTGCCACCTTCTTCATTCGTTGATACAGGCCGGAACGGCAGTTTTCCGCGCGGGAAAACTGCCGTTTGCCGCCGATTGAGGCTGCTACACTCCTACTTTTTCGAGATCCGGCTGCACATAGGCGCGATAGAGTCCATCCATGTACATCCATCTCATTTTCGCGCCGGTGCGCACGATTTCCAGGCAGCGTTGCTGCAGTTCGGGGGTATCCGCATAGTCGAGCACGATTTGGTAGCCGCGCTCCCCGTGAATTTCGTCCGATACGATGTGCAGGTCGAAGAATTCGACTTCTTCATCGGTAAAACCGTATTTTTCCTTCAACGGCGGCAGCTGCTTGCGGTAGATGTCCGGCACCTGCGATTCGAGACCGACGATCAGAGCGGCGGTCGCCACCACGAAATGCTCCCGGAAAGCGACAGCGTAACACCAGCTTTGCAGCCCGAGCGTAGTGGGCAGCATGTTGGCCGGGTCGGTCACCCGTTCGCGGGTGGTCCCGCACGCTTCCGCAAATCGGATCAGCAGGTCGGTGTGCCGGTCACCCCCCAATTCTTCTTCCCACATGTTTTGCAGGATAAAATCCTTTGCGTCCGTCAGTTTGTCGGGAATGTTCGCGTAGATGTAGGCCAGATAGTCGGCAAACGGGCCTACGTAGTGGTAGTGGTTTTCCGCCCAGCGGGCAAAATGTTCACGCTGCAGCTGCCCGTTCGACCAGGCGACACTGAACGGAGACGCCTGGCTGTGCTTGCCCTTGATCGCTTCCTCCAACTGTTTGCGAAACTCTTCGCGTGGCAACATTTCGGCCATGACAAGATTCCTCCTTTGTTTTGCGGGCCGGGGATTCGGTCAGTTCACTGCTGTTTATTGTATATGGTATACCAAACTATCAAGTATTGAGCCGCCGAACCCTCATACGCCCGTGATTCGTTTGCTTTAGCAAGTGCGATTGGTTTACACTTATGCGTTCTTGGTATTTGGTATACCAAAATTCTTATCTTCATTTTACCGATCCATCTCTATTGCGTCAACTGTTTTTTGCAAAACTTTCAAACTCTTTACCAGATTACAAGCGCCACGATCGTCGACAACACCAGCCCCGCCACAACCGGCAAGAAGTTTTTGCGCGCCAGTTCGATCACAGGTACGCCTGCAAAACCGGCGACCGCCACCAGCGATGACCAGGCAATCAGCGTGCCGCCGCCCGTCCAGACCGATCCCATCTGTCCGATCGCCGCCAACGTGGCAGGATCCACATGCGCCCCAGCCGCCAGTGCCCCCGATAGACTGCCGGTCAACGGCAATCCGGAAAAACCGGAACCTTCCAGCCCGCACAACATTCCCACCAGCAAAATGCCAAACGCCGTAAGGAATCCGTTCGCCGGGATGAACGACTGAGCCGCCTGCACCAAATCCGGCAGAAAATGGGGTGCCTTCATTCCCTCTTTCAACGACAGAATGGTTCCGGCAAAATCACCGCTGCCGAGGAAAAAGAAGCCTGCGATCGGCACGACCGGCCCCATCGCTTTGAACGCAAACACGAATCCTTCCACCATATGCTCGCTGATTTTATCGAGCGCGTGCACACGGCCGTATGCAAACGACGCCAGCACCAGCAACAGGGCTGCCACACCGCCGATAAACGCGGCGCCGTCACCGCCTTCAAATCCGCCCATCCGCCCGTTGATTTTGGTAGACGCCATATAGACCACAACCGCCAGCAAGGACAGCGGGACCAGTACGGCGAACAGCTTGCCCCATTTTTCCATGGCGGTCATCTGAGGAGAGCCGGTTTCCGATGCGGCAGACACTTCCGCCTGCGTCTGCAGGGAGCCGAGGATGCCAAGTTCGCGGTCAATTTCAAGATCCCCCGCTTTTCGCATACGTTTGGCCATCAGCGCATAGGAAACGATCATCGCCGTTCCGCCGGTGATCAGCGACAGCAGCAATCCGCGGTCGGCGACCAACGATTTGTCGACGCCTGCCGCTTTCGCGCTGAGCATCGGAGCCACTTGCATCACATAGTCGGACGACAAGGCCATGCCCTGACCCGCAATCGCAACCACCATCGCCGCGCCCATCGCCGGCAGGCCCGCCCGAATCGCCGCTGGGATCAGCAAAGCGCCAAGCAGGGGTACAGCAGGAGTCGGCCAGAAAAAGAGGGAAATGAAATAGGTGATCCCGGCCAACACCCAGAAGGCCACGTGTCCGTTGGTGAACACTTTTTGGATCGGTGTGATCATCCTCTTGTCCGCTCCGAGATCTTTCAGAGAATGCAGCAGCGCCACCATGAACGTGATGATCAGAAAAATGCTGAACAGTTCCTTCGCCGCTACCAGATTCGCATTGAAAATCGCCTGCAGTCCACCGACAAAACTTCCTTTGTGCACCCAAGCGACCAGCAATGTGCCAACGAGAGTCGGCAAAACGACGCCCCTTCGAAACAGAACCGTGAGGATCACGACCAGGGTCACCAAAGCATAGATCCAATGAGCTGCGGTTAATGTCATTTTTTCGCACACCTTCTTCCTGAACTTTTTGACTTTTTGATCGACAACCAGCGATTCCCTTTTGTGCGCCCGCCCGTTTCCGAACATTCACCTCCTTTAGCGCGACCTGGCACCTCTGGTGCCTTGGCGCGACTAATGCCCTTTGGGTATTTCCGCGAATTGGGTTGCAAATTCAGGATACGCGTTGTAAATCCCTTCTGTTTGTCCTAATCTGTCCTAATCGATTTGCAAAATTTGCCGCAGCGACTCGGTGAGGTTGTGCAGCGCTTCTTCCACAATGTCCTTGCCTGCTTCGTAGCTTGCCCGGGTAGCGTCGCCGATGCAGCCGTTGGCCGTCATTTCTTGATACCGGTATGTTCCTTGCACAGCATGGCCCGGACGCAGCAGGCGCCAGCGTCCTTCCCGGATATCCCCTTTTTCCAGCCGGTCGGGATGCACCAGATGGGGAGCCAGGTAAAGCGCTTCCGACACCTCGCGTTCACAACTGTGGCCGTACAGCGTCGACGTGATATGCTTCTTCATCGCTTCCCTGGCGGATGCGGTGGTTTTCGCGTAATAAAGCTCCGCCCCCAGCTCATGCGTCAAAATCGTGCAGGCGACGCTCAGTGTCGATTGATTCCCGCCGTGCGAATTGAGCAACAGAAACTTGCCGATGCCGTGCTGCTGCAAGGACCACACGATATCCCGCAACAGGCGGATCAGCGTATCCGGCTGCAAAGTGATCGTTCCCGGAAACTCGATGTGGTGAATCGAAACGCCAAAGTTGACGGGAGGCGTCACCAGAACGTGCGGGTGCAACCGTTCCGCCAGTTTTTTCGCCATTTCGGCTGCCAGTACAGCGTCGCAGCTTTCTTTCATGTGAGGACCGTGCTGTTCGTGAGCGCCCACCGGTATGATCGCCAGTTTGACCGTCTCGAGGGCTTGCTTCACCTCCGGCCAGGTCATTTCAGTGAGAAGATAGGATTTCATGCGCGCAACCTCCTGCTTCTCGACCTAACAGTCAAAATTGTGTTTTGTATACCAACCTACCAACATCATAGCAAATCGTCCGCAAAATATGAATATTCTTTGAAAATTTTTTTCAACCTGACCACTAGAAAATATTTCTAAATCAAGGATTCCCCAAGAAATCCGGAGATTCGACCGCATCCGACACAATCGCTTCACTTGTTCTCAAGCCCAGCTGTTTGGTATACAATATACAAAAATGTTAAACACAGAATCCAACCAAAGCCGGTGATCCTATGAAACCGTTCCTGTTTCTATCCCTGATCGGCCTATATCTGATCGCAACCCTTTTTCGCCTGCAGGGGTTGGTCCCGGTGATCTCCCTGCTTTCGCTGCTCGCGGTGATCCTGTCGATTCCCGGTTCGTCCCGTCTGGTACAGGCTCTGACCGGACTGTTTCTGCTGACCGGCAGTCTGATGCTGTGGAGCGGACACATCGACTGGTACTCGTATGTAACCGCTTATGGCGGGATGCTCAATCTGTTAAGTTTGTTTGCGCTGATTCCGCTGCTGGCCCTGCCGATTCCATTGGGCGGCTACAACACGGCGATTGAGCAAGTGCTGCAGCGGCGGGTCAACACTCCGCAGCAGCTGTACCGGACGGTGTCGGGGCTGGCTTTTTTCCTGAGCAGTTTTTTGAACCTGGCCACCCTCCCGCTGATGTACTACAGTGTGCAAGGAGCGGTGACCCGGTTTGGCATCCGCAACAGCAAACGGTTTACCTCACTCGGTATGATTCACGGCTATGCCCTGCCGATTTTGTGGACGCCGGTGGCCCCGATCGTCGGCGTCGTCATGGACCTGACGAAAGCGAACTGGTTGCGGATGTTTCCCTTATTGTTCGGGTTGAGCGTCGTCAGCTTGCTGCTCGATTGGCTCCTGCAACAAGTTGCCGGCCACCAGGTCGCAAAAAAGCGGCTTCCGCTTGAAACGAAAGCCGAAATTTCATTGCGGGAATTGGCGGCCACGGCGGACTCGGCCACGTGCAGCGGCAGCCATTCTCCGTCAAAACAAAAATTGACAGAACTTGCGGGAGCAGTCATTCTCTTTCTCATGCTGGTGGTGGTGCTTGAGCACTGGCTTCCGTTCGGACTCGTGACCACCGTGACGATCCTCAGCCTGCCGTTTGCATTCGCCTGGGCGATGCTGTTGGGGCAAGCAAAATCGTTTTGGCGGGAGGTGCACAACCATGTTACCGTGCAGATTCCGAAGATGGGGGAGCAATTCGCCATTTTTTTGAGCGCCGGATTTTTTGTCAAGGCGTTGCAACTGTCCGGCTATAGCGAAACGATCAACGGGGCGGTGCTGCAAATCGAACGGGCGATCGGAGTGGGAGCGTTTCTCGCTTGCTTGCCGCTGCTGCCGCTTGTACTGGCCTACTTGGGGATGCACCCGGTGGTGGCGATCACGCTGCTGGCGCAATCGCTCGATCCGGCCAGCCTGTCCGTCTCGGCCAACGCTCTGACGCTCGCCCTGCTGGGCGGAGCGGTGACGACTTTCATCATGGGACCGTTTAACGCCACACTTGGCATTATGTCGTCCCTCATCAAGGAAAATCCGTTCCGCATCTCGCTTTGGAGCTGGCCGTTTACCGTCTGCTTTTTGCTGTTGCTGCTGCTGACGGTCGTACTGTTGTTCTGACGCACCTTCCGACTATTGTAACGATGCCAGATATGCTTTTTTCGAGTTTTCGATATGGATCTTCATCAGATTCTCGGCCAGTTCCGCTTCCCCGTTGCGCACCGCCAGCGCGATATCGCGGTGTTCCCGCAGCGCTTGCTGTCTGCGGCCCGGCTGTTCATGGCTGAGATGGGCGAACGCCCGGATATACTCGTACAGGCTGCTGACCATTTCGTACAGTTTCGGGCTTTTTGCCGATTTGTAGATGGTGTCGGCGATCTCCAAGTGAAACTGGTTCAGGTCTTTGCCCGTCTCCTGCCCTGCCAACACATTGTCGATCTCAGCGATCATCAGATCCAGCTGGAAGCGGTGTTCCGGGTCGATTTTCTGGGCTGCCAGTTTGACAGCCAATCCCCCCAGGGCGGACATGATGGTGAATAGTTCCACCACCTCGTCAGGCGAAAGTTGGGACACGACGACTCCTTTGCGGGGAAGCGTTTTTACGAATCCTTGCGACTCCAATCGAAACAACGCTTCCCGGATTGGCGTGCGGCTGATATTCAGCTTGTCGGCCAACTCCCGTTCGACGATTCGCTCGCCCGCTTTCAATTCGCCGTTCAGAATCGCCTGTTTGATATACTGGTATACTTTATCCCTGATCGGACTCAATTCTTCCGGATCCCATTGATTGTGACGGTCTTTTTCCAACATTCCGGCTCCTCTCGTCGGCGAGATTCCCGCTTGCACGTTGATATTTCCAGTCTTTTCTACTGGTTCGACAGACAAATGCGGTCTCCTGCTTTATTCTATCCCAAAAATAATACTTCCGGCCTCCCATAAAAAAAGACACTATTAAGTCACTCCAAGTCCGATACTTGGTAATTAGGGATTGGTAATATGATCTCTTGATCCCTTTTGTACTATGCGGTCGCTTCCTTGGTGACCTTTAACCCTACGTACATTCTTGATGCCCTTGGTATTCACCACCAGGCTCTCAATGTCTTTCATCTCCAGCCTATTGTAACATGTTAGGTTTCCTAACGTAAAATATGGACCATTTTGAATAAAGAAGATACGATACAGGTATGGACCATCAAACATCCGATACCAATCGGGATATTTTTAGACTTACTTGACAATTCAGTTTACTCGGCCTAGTATAATAGACAATAGATCTTTCTAACTTTCAACATTCGAATCAGAGAATACCAAATTTCCCTCGGGCCAGATTGTGAGGAAGATTAAACCAGTGAAGGTGAGAGTACCTTTTAACGTTCTAAAGCAGGAAATTATAAAGGCATACAATTCAATCAATCAGGAAATGTACGCCATTGGGGTCAGTTCGCAACGGATCGAGTTTCTAGGAGACAAGATTCTCATCTGTGCGGTACATAAACGGATTCCGGCCTTGAAAGTGTTGGATGATTCCCAACGAACGCTAACCCGTATGGTGGACAGTTCCTTAATTGAACTGAACAAATGGCAGCTAGCAAACAGAATTGAAGAGATCGTGGGTGTTCCGATTAAAACGGTCCTGAAGGATTATGATCCCCGCAGCGAGATGGCAGCGACGGTCGTAATTTTTGAGGATTCGCTTGAAGAGTAACATGAGCAGGTGATAAAGACCTCACCAAGAGGCTTTAGAACCGCTTATCATGACTACTTCCTAAGCCGGGTACGGCTTGAGGTATGCATGGTAGGCGGTTTTTTTATAAACAGCAATCTTGAAAGCTTGAAAGGGGAGTCTGCATGCATACTGCGTCATCCAAGTACAAAGTTTCTTCCGTGTTAGAAGCGCTTAATATCATCACGCGCGGACGGGTCGTCATGAACTGGCGGGAGATTTCGGAGAACAGCAATCCTTATGTGGTCACCAAAACTTCCCATATCCCTGGGAAAAGCGTGATCGAAATACCGGGACTGGTTTTTGGCAACATGGAGAAAACAATCACCAAGCTTGGCGTTGTCATGACCATGACCGAATCGGTGATTGAACTTGCTTCCGCGATGGGCATAGAGCTTTTGGTTGTACATCATCCGGTTGCGGAAGCAGCCAACTCGGGCGGAGTGCCGTTTACCAATTATCTGCCCCTCTATGACATAGCGATTATTGAACTGCATGAGGCATTTCACGGGCTGCACCCGGGAATCACTTTTATTCACGGCCACAGAGTGCAGAAAACGGATACTTGTTTCGGAGGCATTCACGGGAATGTTTTGCATGTAGGAAAGGCGCTCGATGAGATCAAGACGGCCGGAGACATCATTCGCCGTCTGGATCATTTTATCGGGCGCAACATCGAAAGAGCGCTGCTCTTGTCGGAGCGGGAAGTGCGTTCCGCCGATTGCATCGAAGAGACAACCGTCGCCAATTCCGCATTGTTGCTCAACGGAGACTTGGACAGTCCGGTTAAAAATATCTTGCACTTCTTTCCGCACACCGGGTTTAATACGGAACACCTGTACCATGCTCTTTCCTTGTATCCCGAGACAGACACGTTGATCGCAAGCATCAGCCGCGTCCGCTCGACTCATCCGCTCGTTCAAGAAGCGAAACGTCTTGGCTTGACATTCATCGTAGGCAATCCGCATTCTGTCGAGATCCTTGAAAACGGAATGCCCTTGGCATACGCACTCGATTATTTATTGCCCGGATTGGATGTCTATGTACTGCGTGAACGGGTTACTGCCACCCCGCTGCAACAAATGGGGCATCAGGAAATTCAGGTTTACGGGCAGGAAATCGCATTAGGTTACTTAATTCCCGCCGGGATGAAAGATCCGGTTCGCCTCGGCGGGGATGAGATCAAATCCAATTTGCTCTGGTTAAAATGAGAAATGGAGGGACAGTTAACTATGAAAAAGAATCAATTTTTCGTTTCCATGTTCACAATTGCTTCCTTATTAGCCTTTTCGTTAACCGGTTGCGGGGGTTCAACATCATCTACTTCCAACATGCAGGACAGTTCCAAGACGGATCCGTCCAAGAACATTCAAACCGTCCGGTTCTCCGAGGTCATCCGTTCCCTCTTCTACGCTCCGCATTATGTCGCAATCGAGAAAGGATTTTTTAAAGAAGAAGGTATTCAGGTCGATATGGTGACATCGCAAGGGTCGGATAAAGGAACGGCCGCCTTGTTGGCAGGAACCGCCGACATTTCACTGGTCGGACCCGAAACGTCGATTTATGTTTTCAACCAAAACGGAGAAAAAAAGGTCAAAGTCTTTTATCAACTGACGGGCACTGACGGATCGTTTCTCTTGTCGCGCAAAAAAATCGACAATTTCAAATGGAGTGACGTGAGCGGCAAATCGGTCGTCGGCTGGAGACCCGGAAGCGCTCCCCAGATGGTGCTGGCGAATGTTTTAAAGAAGAATAACGTGAACGCGGAGGTGATTACGAATATCGCGGCACCAGCCATGGTCGGGGCGTTTGAAAGCGGGAAAGGCGATTTTATTCAAGTTTTTGAACCGGTCGCGTCCATGCTGGAGCAATCGGGAAAGGCATATCTCGTTGCATCAATGGGGGAAGCGATGGGCACGTTCCCGGAAACTTCCTATGTGGCCACGACCGATTACATCGCAAAGCATCCAGACGTGATTCAGGCGTGGACCAACGCGGTTTACAAAGCAACGCAATGGATCAACAGCCACAGTTCCGATGAGGCGGCTGCGGTTATTGCACCCTATTTTGAAGGATCGTCGAAAGAGCTGATCGCCAAGTCGATCGAACGCTATAAAAAGTTGAATACGTGGCCCGCCACTCCCGTGATGACAAAGGATCAACTCAACATTCTGCAAAACGTTTTGATTGAATCAGGCACCTTAAAGCCGGAGCAAAAAGTCAAGTATGAAGACGTGGTGGACACAACGTTCGCAGAAAAAGCAGGGAAGAGCGGCAAGTAATGACACGGGAAAGAGTAGAAAGCAAGAGAGTTATGAAGAGCGGCAAAGTAGCTTAGAGGGAGGAGTTTCATGGCTCAAATTGAACTGCGCGAAGTCTCATTGCGGTATTTTACGATGAAAGAGGAAACGGAAGCGCTGCGGAATATTAACCTTTCGATTGAAGAGGGAGAATTTATCAGCATTGTGGGCCCCAGTGGTTGTGGGAAGAGCACGCTGCTTTCCCTGATCTCTGGATTAATCCAGCCAACAGAAGGGGAAGTGCGCTTATTCGGGGAGCGTGTTAAGGAACCGTCGAAACGCATCGGGTATATGTTGCAGCACGACCACCTTTTTGAATGGCGGGATGTTTTGCATAACTTATTGGTCGGGGCGGAAATCCGCGGCATGGACCGAAAGGAAGCGACAGAGCGGGCATTGGAGTTGTTGAATCGGTACGGGCTTGGCGGATTTGCCCACCATAGCCCGAAACAACTTTCCGGGGGGATGCGCCAGCGGGTGGCACTGATTCGAACATTAGTCGTTCAACCGGATATCCTTCTGCTCGACGAACCGTTCTCCGCGCTTGATTACCAGACCCGCCTGGCATTGGCGGATGAAATATCAAGCATTTTGAGGGAGCAGGGAAAAACAGTTATTTTAGTGACCCATGACATTTCGGAGGCAATCTCGATGGCGGACCGGGTGATCGTCATGTCCCGCCGGCCAAGCACGATCAAGGCGGACCACCGGATTGAATTTGCCGGGGGACGTCCGTCGCCGTTTTTCACTCGGCAGGCTCCGGAATATAACGATTATTTCAATACGATATGGGGGGAATTGGAAGACAATGTCCGCGTTTAATACCGAGAAGTTCGAAACTGCAAACCTCGAGCCGGTTCAAAGCGCCGATCTGTATGTGGCAAAAACGGCAGCATCCGCTGCACAACAACTTCCTGAATGTAGTGCGCCCTACCTGCAATACTTGCAACAGCAAAAGCGCAGGCTGCTGTGGATTCGCATGGCACGGTTACTTGTTTTGGCCGTTTTTCTTGCGGGATGGGAATTGTCCGCAAGGTTGCATTGGGTTGATTCAATGCTCACCGGCATGCCTTCGCAAATTGTATCGTCTTTCAGCGATCTCCTGTTGAAGGGGAAGATTCTCAACCACACTTTGATCACAGGTCAGGAAACGTTGCTCGGTTTTTGCGTGTCGATGATCATCGGAACTTTGTTGGCGATTCTTTTATGGTGGTCCGCGTTTTTGTCGAAAGTGCTGGACCCGTATCTGGTTGTGTTAAATGCGCTTCCCAAAGTGGCACTCGGGCCGATTTTCTACATTTGGCTGGGTGACAGGCTGTCAATCTACGGGATGGCGATCGCGATTTCCATTATTGTCACTGTCATCATGCTGGAGTCCGGTTTCAAAGAAATCAGCAAGACGAAGTTAAAGTTGATGGAATCTTTCGGCGCCACGCGCTGGCAGATGTTGCGAATGGTGGTGCTCCCCGCCAGCATCCCAAATTTTGTCGCAACGATGAAGGTGAATGTCGGTTTAACCCTGGTTGGGGTGATCATGGGAGAATTTCTGTCGTCAAAGGCCGGACTCGGATTCCTGATTATTTACGGAGGCCAGGTTTTCCAAATGAATCTGGTGATGACCAGTATCGCGTTGCTCGCGATTTTATCGATTGTCCTGTACGGAGTGATCACTTATATCGGCAACCTGATGCTGAAAAAATATCACTTTGAGTAAAATCGGTCCGGAATCATATCCCGTCCCACAATCAAAAGTGAGACGGGATGCTTTTGTTTTTACTGGTTGGACTGTTATTTGCCGTTGTTGCGGCGCAAGAAGGCAGGTACATCGATGTCATCCGAACTGCCGGCGCTTTGAAACGGGCGAATATCCAGCTTGCTTAAGGGTCTCTGCGGGATCGGACGCTCTTTGTGTTCAAAGCCCGTTGCAATCACGGTGACAACGATCTCGTCCTTCAGATTCTCGTTGATAACCGCGCCGAAAATCATGTTGACTTCCGGGTCGGCGGCGGAGGACACGATTTCGGCAGCCTCGTTCACTTCAAACAGGGACAGGTTGGAACCGCCCGCTATGTGCATCAGCACACCGCGCGCCCCGTCGATCGACGTTTCCAGAAGCGGGGAACAGATCGCCTTTTTCGCCGCTTCCGCCGCCCTGTTTTCGCCGCTTGCAATGCCGATCCCCATCAGGGCGGAACCGCGCTCGGTCATAATCGTCTTGACATCGGCAAAATCGACGTTGATCAGGCCCGGCACGGCGATCAGGTCGGAAATGCCGGATACGCCCTGCCGCAACACATTGTCCGCTTCCCGGAACGCTTCCAGCATCGGCGTATTTTTATCGACGATTTCCAGCAGCCGGTCATTCGGTATTACGATCAACGTGTCAACCTTTTCTTTCAGGTTGGCGATGCCCTGTTCCGCTTGCGTCATCCGGCGGCGGCCTTCAAACGTGAACGGCTTGGTGATCACGCCGACCGTCAGCGCGCCCAGTTCCTTGGCGATTTCCGCGACCACCGGAGCCGCCCCTGTTCCCGTGCCGCCCCCCATACCGGCGGTGACGAACACCATGTCAGCTCCGCGCAGCGCGTTGGTGATCTGTTCGCGACTCTCTTCCGCCGCTTTTTTGCCGATCTCCGGATTCGCCCCGGCGCCGAGACCGCGCGTCAGCTTTTCCCCGATCTGCAGACGCTGGTGGGCTTTTGACAGTTGAAGCGCCTGTGCGTCCGTGTTGACAGTGATAAATTCAACACCCTTGATGCCCGATTCGATCATTCGATTGACCGCGTTGCAACCGCCGCCGCCGCATCCGATGACCTTAATCTGGGCGAGAGAATCTATTTCAAGATCAAATTCCAGCATACAGTTTCCTCCTCGATCATCTTACCATTTCGGCCCATTCCGGCGACTTTCCCATGTCCAAACGGCGAGCCAAATCGCGCCTGCCTGACTGCCACGCGACTTCAGCCGCGTTAGCATGCGCTATACGAATTCGCTGAACCAGCCTTTCACGCGATCCATAAATCGGGATTTGCGTTCGACAGGTGTGGCGTTTGGCGCATGTGTGCGCCGTATGTAGTGCCGGATCGCGTATTGAATGATCCCGACCCCGTTTACAAAAGAAGCGTCGCGCACACCCAGGTGCTCCGGAACGGCAATCCGGATCGGTGCATGTAACTCGAATTCGGCCAACTTGTCGACAGCCGGCATGCAAGCCACTCCGCCGGACAGCACATAGCCGCTGGGGATTTCCTTCACGTAGCCCATCCGTTCGATTTCCCGCCGCACCATCAGAAAAATTTCCTGCATCCGCGGCTCGATAATACTCGCCAGATCGGATTGGGAAAATTCCTTGTCCACATTGCTGCCGATGCGCGGCACCTTAAACGTGACTTCATCTGAGGAACCGGCCACCATCGCACGTCCGAAGCGGATTTTGACCGATTCCGCCACTTCCGTCTGCGTTCGCAACCCGATCGCAATGTCGTTCGTGACATGATCGCCGCCGACAGGCAGCACCGACAAAGCGGTCAACACTCCGTTCTCAAAAACGGAGACGGTCGTTTGGCCGGCGCCCATATCGACCAGTACGACGCCGAGTTTTTTCTCGTCGCTGGACAGTGCGATCGAACTTGCCGCCAATGGCATCAGAACCAGTCCGGCGTTCTGCACGCCCGCCCTTTCCACACAGCGCAGGAGGTTCGAAATGACCGTGCGGGAACCAGTGACGATCGAGCCCTCCACCTCCAGCCGGACGCCGATCATGCCGCGCGGATCGTTGATTTCATCCAGGCCGTCGACGATGTATTGTTTTGGCACCATCCCGATAATTTCGCGTTCCGGCGGAACAGCGATCACCTTGGCCGCCTGCAGCACCCGTTCCACATCCTCCTCGCCGATTTCCCTGTCGGCGGAGGAGACCGCCACCACACCATGGCTCGGTTGCAACGCGATATGGTTGCCCGTAATGCCGATGTATGCAGACACAATCCGGATTCCGACCATCCGCTCCGCGTGTTCAACCGCTTCGCGGATCGATTGTACCGTCTTATCTATATCAACGATCGAGCCTTTGCGTATCCCTTCACCGTCAGCAGACCCGACACCGATGATGCTCAGCGTCGATCCGTTGTATTCGCCGATGATCGCCCGTATTTTCGATGTTCCGATATCCAGGCTGACGATGATATCGCCTTTAGTCAAGCAGTGGCACCTCCCTAACCTGAAAAAACAACCTGTACCTAATTAGATTCAACGCGACGTGTCGAATCCCTTTTTTTCTTGGAAACTTTCTTCAAAAACAATGTCCGGAAAAACTCCCAACCCAGTTGTTTACTTGACGGCCGATTTTCCTGCCCTGCTCTTTTGCATCAACAGCCGGCGGATCGTCGCAATGTTGTTGAACAGGCGGACGCCAAACGCAAACACCGCAGCCAGATAGAGGTCCACCCCAAGCTCCGACCCGATGTACGCCAGCAAAGCGGCCATCAGTGTGTTGGAGAAAAAGCCGGTGATAAACACACCGCTGTCGAAATGCCGCTCCAGACTGGCGCGGATTCCCCCAAACACCGTATCCAGCGCGGCCAAAATGGCGATCGACATGAAGCTGGCGTATTGGCTTGGCACCGTAATATTGAAAATCAGCCCGAGGGAAATCCCCAAAGCGAGTCCGACAATCGGGATCCAGATCATCACTTACCTGCTCCTTCCGCTTTATCTTCCTTCGCATGCTGGTAATGGACGCTGCCTGTGTACGCTGGCAATCGCAGCTTGTTGCCATCGCGAAATTCGGTAATCACCAGGTCTTTCCCTTTCTCAATCCGGAAGAAATCTTTTCCCATGTAGGTGGTGACCGCCCCCTTCATCTTGTCGACATCACCGATCGCCTCGACCACGTAAGGCATCGTCACCGGGGTGAAGTTGACCTGCATGATCCCGGGAATCACCGTGTCTCCCTGCATCTGTACGCCGACTTCGCGGATGCCGGTGGTGGTGACGATTCGCTGACCGTTAAAGGATACGGCCTGCGCCCCGTTCGCCTTCAGAAGATTGATCAGAAACTGCAATTCGTAATCCCAGATATGAGAACTTGGAGCGATCCCGAAAAGAGCAGGGGCATCCTTGATCTCGATCCGAATCCCGTTGCCTTCGAGCGGAATCAGGCCAGCTTCCACCTTCGCCTTGTTCAGATCCTCATTCATTTTTTTCAGCACGTCATCCCGGCTGCCTGCCGCCCCTTGATACTCCTGGATTTTCCGTTCCATCTCGTGAATCTGTTCCAGCAATTGCTCGTGGTGTTTGCTTTCATAGGCAAGCGCGTTTTTGACCGTGATAATGTCCGCTCCACCAAAATTCGGCTCTTTTTTATTGGAGGTCATTTGGGTGGTCAGCATCACGCCGAGCAAAACGCTGACTGCAAAAAGACTCAATCTGAACTTGTTGATCGACTGGTTGCCCATCATCCAGCCCTCTTTCTGTCTGGTTTCTCTCACTGATTTTCCTCGCTATCGTTTGTCCTGATTGGACGACAGTTTCGTCTGATCGCCCGAGTACCCTTTCATCTGGATCATCGCCACTTCTTTCGGACCTTGCACCTGCAATCCCCGTTCCTTCAGTTGCAAAACGTCCATAATGCCGCCGCGTAACGTCAAACCCTTGATGAGTGTGGCCGGATCGCCGATCGCTTCGATTTTGTAAGGGGGGGTGAGCAAACGGTCATTCACCCGCACGGTTGGCCCCACGCACAGGATGCCGGAAGCGGAGGCGACCCGTTCCCCGTTGATGCTGACCGCTTCCGCCCCGGTCAGAAACAGTTCGTTGACAATTCGCATCACATCGGTGTCGTGCGTGATCGGATTTGGCGATTTTTCTTTTTTGCTATCATCGATTGTCAGTACAATGCCGGGTCCCTTCACCGGCGAGGTTCCGGCCAAGATCCGGACTTCCGCTAACTGTTTTTGAATATCTGACGTGTCGTGCCTGGCTGCTTCCTGCTCCAGCGCCACCAGTTGTTTATTCAGTTCGTTGAGATGGTTTTCCAGGTCCTTGTTTTCCTTTTGCACCGCTGCCAGCTTTTCCTTTGCCTGGAGCACCTCCTTGTTGGAAGAACCCCAGCCTACCTGTTCGTTGATTTTTTGCGTGCTTTTGTATTGAACCGCCATCATGAATCCCAACGTGACGGAGATCACCGTCAGGGAAACGATCAACCGATTTTTCGCAGAGGCCAACAGATTCACTCCTTTTCCGGTTTTGCGGAAGACGGATCATACCAGGCTTCGTCCGGACCGTAGATGTAGATCGTGCCGGATACTTTGTTCTGCAATTCTTTCTTCCAGAATTTCATATATACAGTCAGTGTCGTCGATATGTCACCGGGAGGAAAGCGAATCTCAAACTGATGCGGGGAATTGGTCCACGCGGACCACAAGCTGCCCTGTCGGATCACAAAATTCGAGATCTGTTCCAATAACGAACGATCCACTTTGACGATCTGCTCGCAAAATTTCTGGACGTCCGGGTCGGGAATTTGCTTCCCGGGTTCGATCTGCAGCGGCTTGTCCGAAATCAGCAAAGGCAATGTCCCATTGGGAATCTCCTTCACTGCGTCGAACACCGTTCCGTCGCTCAGCAGCCGGTAGTAGGAGCCCTGGCTGTAGAGAGCGGCGGCAACCGGCTTTTCCGCCACGGCGATCACCACATTCCCGGGAAATTTGACTTCCACGTCCGCTTTTGCAATCAGCGGAAATTGGCTCTTTAACCGTTTGTCCACATTCACCGGCTTGACTTCCCAGAAATTCATGCCTTCCCTTACACCGCTGGCGTTGCGGATCTGTTCGGCCGGGATTTGGCTGTTGCCGACCACCTCCACCGTCCGCACCTTCGACAGCGGAGACGTAAAAAAAACGGCGACCGCCACGCCCGCGAAAAAAACCACGAGCAGAACCCGCGCTTTCCTGCTGCGCTTCCGTTTTTGTTCGGGAACTGTACGTCTCTGTTCTAGAATCATCAGATGCCCCCAAAAAACGAGCGGCATATCCGAAGTATATGCCGCTTCTTGTCTTGGCTTCAGTCGCGAATCCGGGTGATCCGGGCGCCGAGTGAACCGAGAACCTGCTCAATCCGCTCGTATCCGCGATCAATATGGTGAGCGTTCTCCACAATCGTCGTTCCGTTTGCCGCCAAGCCTGCAAGTACCAGCGCCGCACCGGCCCGCAAATCGGTCGCTTCGACATTGGCTGCCGTCAGTTCCGGAACGCCTTCGATAAAAGCGGTGCGAAGGTCTACTTTAATCCGGGCTCCCATTCGCCGCAGCTCGCTCACATGCTTTAACCGCTCCTCAAACACCGTTTCCGAGATCACAGACGTGCCGTTGGCGATCGTCAGCAGTGACATGAACGGAGCTTGCAAGTCGGTTGGGAAACCGGGATAATACGAAGTCTGAATTCGATCAATCGCAGTCAGTCGATTGCTTGATTTTACAGTCATTATATCACGTTCCACTTCGATTTCAACACCGGTTTCCCGCAGTTTCGTCATCACTACACCCAGGTGATCCGCGTTTACGTTTTCCAACCGGATGCGGCCTTTGGTGATGGCGGCCGCCACCAGCAGAGTCCCTGTCACAATCCGGTCCGGAATAACGGTATGCTCGGCCGGCATCAGTTCCGGGACGCCTTCAACATAGATTGTCGCCTCGCCGGCCCCCTTGATTTTGGCACCCATTTTGTTCAAAAAATTGGCCAGGTCGACAATTTCCGGTTCCCGGGCGGCGTTTCCGATCATCGTCGTACCGTCAGCGAGCGACGCAGCCATCAACAGGTTCTCGGTGGCCCCGACGCTCGGAATGTCCAGGTAGATGGAAGCGCCCTTTAACCGGTTGGCACGGCAAAAAATAAAGCCGTGGCTCTCATCAATCTGGCTGCCCATCGCCTTGAGCCCTTTCAGATGCAAATCGATCGGCCGCGTTCCGATCGTACAGCCGCCCGGTTTTGACACCCGCACCGAACCGAATCTGGCCAGGAGCGGCCCCATCAAAAAAATCGAGGAGCGCATCTGGCGCATCAATTCGTCCGGGACTTCTGTGGAATGAATCGGCGTCGGGTCGACCGAGATGCTCGGGCCCTGTCTGGTAACGCGGGCCCCGAGACTGCGCAGGATCGATTCCATGACCTGTATATCCTGCAAGTCGGGAACGTCATGAATCACGCTTTCTCCCTTTGCCAGTACGCTGGCAGCCAGGATCGGCAACGCAGCGTTTTTTGCCCCATGCACCCGAACGGAACCAGTGAGCGGTTGGCCACCCTCAATGGCAAATCGTTCCACCACGTCACCCCCTGAGTCAATTCCTGTTGTCAATCCTCACCTACGATTCGCACTTCAGGGATGAGAGTAATGCCAGTTCGTTCCCGGATTGTCGTTTGCACCAGTTCGATCAAGGCCAGCACGTCGGCAGCTTTCGCTTTGTCGAGGTTGACGATAAAGTTTCCGTGCAGCTCCGAAATTTGCGCCCCGCCGATGCGGGTGCCTTTCAGTCCCGCTTGCTCAATCAGCAAACCGGCATGGGTGCCCTCCGGGTTCCGAAACACCGATCCGCAGTTTGGCAACTGCAAAGGCTGGGTGGTTTGCCGCCGCCTGGTCCAGGCCCGCACTTTCTGCAACATCTCTTCCGTATTTCCCGGCTGCAATTGAAAAGTGGCGCGAACAACGATCCGGGGCCGGTCTTTCAGAATGCTGTACCGGTAAGCAAACTTCAAATCGCGGTTGTGCAGGGTGCGGATCGAACCATCCTCCTCAATAATGTCGGCGCAGAGCAGCACGTCTTTCGTTTCGCCTCCGTGCGCCCCGGCATTCATCATCACGGCGCCGCCGACAGTTCCCGGAATGCCCGTCGCAAACTCGAGACCTTGCAAACCGCTACGAATCGCAGTATTGGCCGCTGAGACATAGGAACGTCCGGCCTGCGCGGTCAGCCGGTTGCCGGTAACGGAAACGTCCGCAAAATTGTCCGCCAGCTTGATGACCACCCCACGGATGCCGCCATCGCGCACCAGCAGGTTGGAACCTCTGCCGATCACGTACCAGGGCAGATGATGTTCCCCGATCGTTTTCGCCAACAATTGAAGCTGTTCCACTTTGGTCGGAACCACAAACATATCGGCAGGGCCGCCAATTTTCCATGTCGTGTGCCTGGATAGCGGTTCGTTGAAAGTGACGGTTCCTACGTCGAGTCCGTGAAAAATCGTTTGCAGATCTTTTGCGTTCATACCGTACCTCCGTCAATCCGGTCGCTCTCCCAGCGGTTACGTACCCTATACTATGCGAGAAGCATAGATGTGTGACAGGCGCCCAAACAAGCCCCAAGCTCCCCTATAAACGGTGGCGGGACCCGCAGTGCAGGGTCCCGGGCGTGTCACACAAAAGGGAAGCCGATCCTTGCCGGACCACCGGTTTGTCTATTTGATCAGCTCCAGAATCGTGCGGTGGATGTTTGGCAAAGCTTCCGGAATTCCCAGCGCACGGCTCCGTTCTTTCATCGCTTGCAATTTCGATGGGGATTCAATCAAAGAAGAGATCGTATGATACAGCAGTTCAGGAGTCAAATCGGACTCCCGGATCATCATGCCGGCCCCCGCGTCCGCCAGCCATCTCGCATTGTGTTCCTGGTGGTTGTTCGTCACGTAGGGAGACGGAATGTAGATACCCGGAATGCCAAGTGCAGTCGCTTCCGCGATCGTCGTCGCTCCGGCGCGGGAAACCAGCAAATCGGCACCGGCCAACAAAGGGGGCATGTCATACACAAACGGTTTGAGAAAAATGCCCGTCCGCGGTCCGTACCCTTTTGCCTGAAGTTGGGCAGCCACCTTGTCGTAATGGATTTTCCCTGTAATATACACAAGTTGAAACTGCCTCTGTTGGACGACTGAATCCAGCATGCGGACCGTTGCATCGTTGATCGGTTCGGCTCCGCGCGACCCGGATACGATCACGACCGTTTTTTTCGCCGGGTCGAGACCCAATTCCTGCTTCCGCTTACGAACTTGCTCAGGCGTCACCCTGACCACCTCGCTCGCCCGCGGATTGCCAGCCACGACCACCTTCTGCCGCACGTGCGAGAAGTGCCGGACCGCCCCTTCAAACGAAACGCCGATCCGGTCGGCAAACCGGCTTAACGAGCGGTTCGTCAAGCCGGGCAGCACATCCATCTCATGAATGTAGGTGGGGATGCCGAGCAGTTTGGCCGTAAAAATCACAGGCGCGACCACATATCCGCCGCAGCCGATCGCCACATCCGGTTGAAACTCCTGCAGCAGCCGGCGTGCCTGCAGCAGCCCTTTCCCCAGCCGGACAAACGTTTTGATCGTATCGAGCGACAAACTGCGCTTCAGGCCGCTCACTTCAATCGTGCGAAAAGCAAAACCCGAGCGGGGGACGATATCGCTTTCCAACCCCCGCTCGGTCCCAATGTACAGGATCTCCGCCTGTTCCTTTTCAGCAAGATAGCGCGCGATGGCAAGGGCCGGATAAATGTGTCCGCCCGTGCCGCCGCCGGAAACTACAATTTTCAACGAAACACACCCTCTCGCTTGCCGCCGTGGACCGTCTCGACGAAAACTTATCCCTGATACCCATTCTACCTGCAATATCGGGAAATGTTCAACAGGATGCCGACCCCTGTCAGCATCAGTACCAGCGAGGAGCCCCCGTAACTGATAAACGGCAGCGTGATCCCGGTAACTGGCATTGAGCCCGTGACGACACCGATATTGATGATCACCTGTACCGCAATCATGCCGGTGATCCCGATCGCCAGCAAACTGCCGAACGTGTCTTTCGCCGTGATCGCCGCCCGCACCCCCCGCCAGAGCAGCAACAGAAACAAAATCAACACGGTCGCCCCGCCGATAAACCCGAGCTCTTCTGCCAGGATGCAAAACACAAAGTCCGTCTGCGGTTCCGGCAGATATAAGAATTTTTGCCGCGAACGTCCGAGTCCCAGTCCCATCAGCCCGCCGGGGCCCAGCGCATAGAGCGACTGGATGATCTGATAGCCGGCGTCCAGTTCATACTTCCATGGATCAAGAAACGCAAAAATCCGCTTCAGCCGGTACGGCGCGACCAGAACCAGCGCGGCAAACGCCGGAATGGCAAGCGAGGCCAATCCCATCAGATGTTTGACCTGCGCACCGGCGGCAAAAATGACGATCAGCGTCGTTCCCGCCAACACCGTGCTTTGCCCGAGGTCGGGCTCCAGCATGATCAGCCCCAGCGCCAGCACCAACAGTCCGAGCGGCGGCAACAGGCCTTTTTTGAACTCGTGAATGCGATCCTGATGCCGCTCCAGGTACCACGCGTAGAAAATGATCAATCCCAGCTTCGACGCTTCCGACGGCTGGATGCCGAACGACCCGATGCCGAGCCACGCCTGCGAACCGTTGCGCTCGACGCCAAGCGGCGTCAGCACGATCACCAGCAGGAAGAAGCAAACCAGCACGATCGCCTTCGCCCATTTTTTCAGGCGGGTGTAGTCATAGTTCATCATGAAAAACATCATGCCAAGCCCAGCCACCGCCCACATCAACTGGCGTTTGGCAAAATAAAAACTGTCGTGAAAATCTTGCGCCGCCTTGATGGCGCTGGCGCTGTACACAATCACAACGCCGATGCCAAGCAGCAAGAGTACCGTGACGATGATCAGCAAGTCCGGATGTTTCCGATCGTACGCCGCCAACTGAGATCCCCCTCAAACTCGGTCTCGTCCAATCGCTACATTGTATGCACGGCGGCCTTAAAAATACGTCCCCTTTCTTCAAACGAGCTGTACATGTCCCAGCTTGCGCAGGCGGGCGACAGCAGGACGGAATCCCCCGGTTCCGCAAGCGCTTTGGCGATGGCGACCGCCTCTTCAATCGAATTGGCACGGCGGCGTTCGCGAACACCCGCTTTTTCCGCGGCGGCAGCCAGTTTGTCGGCCGCTTGCCCAAGCGTGACGATCGCCTTCACATGGTTTTGAAAAACGGGGATCAGCTCGGCAAAGTCGGTGCCGCGGTCCAGCCCCCCGGCGATCAGCACGACCGGGTTGGTAAACGAGGTGATCGCCCGCGTCGCCGCTTCCGCATTGGTCGCTTTCGAGTCGTTGAAGTAGCTGACTCCATTTTTCTCGGCAACAAATTCCAGCCGGTGTTCCACTCCTTGAAACCGGCGGATGCCTTCGCGAATCGCCTGCACAGCTGCGCCCGCGGCAAACGAGATGGCGGCGGCCGCCAGCACATTTTCCAGATTGTGGGCGCCTTTCAGGGGAATTTCGCACAGCCGGCATACATGGTGGATCTGACCGTTCGAACGAATCACGATACTCCCATCTTTGACAAAAACACCCTCATCCAGACGCTGTGTCAAACTGAACGGAAAAATTCGCCCCGGCACTGACGCCGCCACCTGCATCACAGTCGGCTGATCCGCATTGAGCACCGCCACGTCGGACGCCGTTTGGTTCATGAACAAGCGGCTTTTCGCCGCGATATACTTATCCATCGTACCGTGATAGTCGAGGTGTGCCTTGTACACATTCAAAAGCGCGCCGATGCGCGGGCGGAACGTCACCGTCCCCATCAGCTGGAACGACGAAAGTTCCGCCACCAACCACTGGTCCGGTGTGACCGATTCGACAATGTCAGACAAAGCGGTGCCGATGTTGCCGGCCACCACCGGCCGCAAACCGGCCGTTTGCAGAATCTCCCCGGTCAGGCTGGTGGTCGTCGTCTTGCCGTTGGAACCGGTGATGCCGATAATCGGCGCCCGGCAGAACTGGTAGGCGACTTCAATTTCGGTGACAACCGGGATGCCGATTTCCAGCGCTCGCCGGATGGGAAGGGCGGAATACGGGATGCCCGGATTTTTTACGAGCAAGTCCAAATGATCGCCGACGATCCCCGCCGGGTGACCGCCGCAAATCACCTGGATCCCCAGCCGTTCCAACTCCTCCGGCACACTGCCGAACGCCTCCCGCTCCTTCTGGTCATTGACGGTGACCCGGGCACCCTGTTTCGCCAATAAACGGGCAACGGCCGCGCCGCTGCGGGCAAGGCCTAGCACCAACACGTTTTTCGCTTGATAATTCACGATGCCACCTCCTAAAATCCCACCAAAGTGACGCAAAGCTTCGCAGCGAATTCCGAGTACTTTGGTGGGACCCCAAGACCTCGCTTTTATTTCATATAGGTCGACAGCGCAACCATCGAGCAGATCAAACCGGCCGCCCAGAACGTGAGCACGACGCGCCACTCGGACCAGCCGGACAATTCAAAATGGTGATGCAACGGGCTCATTTTGAAAACCCGTTTGCCGAACGTCTGGAACGAAAACACCTGAATCAGCACGGACAGGGTTTCCACGACAAACACGAAGCCGATTACCACCAGCATTAGCTCCGTTTTTGTCAACACGGCGGCAGCCGCCAGCCCTCCACCCAGTGCGAGGGAGCCGGTGTCGCCCATGAACACTTTGGCGGGGTGCGCGTTAAACACCAAGAACCCGAGCAGCGCCCCCGCCATCGCGGCGCAAAAGATCGCCACGTCAAACTGGCTGGTCCAGATCGCCGCAATCCCCGCATACGTACCAAACGCGATCGCCGATGTCCCGGCCGCCAGACCGTCCAGTCCGTCTGTCAGGTTTACCGCATTGGTGGCAGCTATCAGCACCAGGAGCAGAAAAGCGGAATAAAAAATGCCAAGATGCCATTTGATATCAGTAAACGGAATCGACACCGAAAAGTCAAATCCCTGCCAGTACAAAGCGAGAAAAAACGCGGCCGACACGATCAGCTGCCCGAGCAGCTTCTGCCGGGCGCGCAACCCCAGATTCCGTTTCATAATCACCTTGATGTAATCGTCGACAAACCCGACCAGTCCAAAGCCGAGTGTCACCAACAGCACCATCCACAACTGCGGCGACCGGTCAGAGAATTGGATGGCGGTGATCGTCAACGCGACAAGAAAAATCGTTCCGCCCATCGTCGGGGTGCCGGCCTTTTTTTGATGCCCCTGCGGTCCCTCGGAACGAATCGCTTGCCCGAATTTCAACCTTCGCAAAACCGGAATGAACAGAGGGCCGATGATGACGGCGATGAAAAAAGCCACCCCCGCTGTCCAAAACAATGCCCGTAATTCCATGTGCAGTGGTCCTCCTTACGCCAACAGCCCTGTGACGACTTCTTCCAGTTTCATCCCGCGCGACGCCTTGACCAGAATCACCGGCTGCCGCTTTTCCGCCACGCGTGCGCAGACATGATCAACCGCTTGTTGTTTCGAATCCGCAACAAAAATTTGCGTTTCCCGCATTCCGCCGGCTTTCGCTCCTGCCGCTACAGCCGCCGCGTGCTGGCCGACTGCGACCAGCAGGTCGATGCCCAGCTGTCCGGCCAGTTGCCCGACTTCGTAATGCATCTGGGCGGCGAGATCCCCCAATTCCAGCATATCCCCAACCACCGCCGCTTTAAAATCGGCGTCCGGCGTTTCCGCAAGCAGGCGCAGCGCCGCCTTCATCGAAGTCGGACTCGCATTGTAGGCGTCGTTGACCACATATCCGCCGGCCGGCCGGGCTTTCACTTCCATCCGCATGGCGGACAAAGTCGCTTTTGCCAATCCGGCGGCAATTTCCTCCCGGTTCATGCCAAGCTCGCGCCCGATCGCAACCGCCGCCAGCGCATTGCCCACCTGATGAGCGCCGGGAATCGGAATCCGGTATTCGAACGGATCGCCGGCCAACCGGAACGATGTTCCCTCCAGGCCAAGCGAGCGCACATCCACTGCCCGAATGTCGTTTGCTTCGGCAAAACCAAACCACTGGACGCGGCATGGAATCTTCCCGCTCAAGCGGCGCAGCAGCGGTTCGTCTCCGAATAAGAGCGCCAACCCGTCCGCAGCAAGCGCTTCGATCAGTTCGAACTTCGCCTGCGCGATCCGCTCCCGCGAACCAAGGTATTCGATGTGAGCCTCGCCAATATTGGTAATCACGCCGATGTGCGGTGCCGCAATGTCAGCCAGCAGCGCGATCTCGCCCATCCCGCTCATGCCCATTTCCAGCACCGCCACATCCGTATCCTGCTGCAATGAGAGAACCATTAACGGCAAGCCGATATGGTTGTTCAGATTACCTTGCGTTTTTTGCACCTTGAACCGTTCCGACAAAACGGATGCTATTAAATCTTTCGTCGAAGTCTTCCCGTTACTGCCCGTCACGCCGATTATTTTTGCCGGCAGCGTCCGCCGGTACGACTTCGCCAGCTTCTGCAATGCCAGCAGCGTATCTGCCACACCGATCACCGCAACGCGCGAGTCGAGTCCTTGCGGCAGCGGCCGATTTTCCTGCCAAAGCGCGGCGACCGCCCCTCGTGCAACCGCCTGCGGCAAAAAATCGTGGCCGTCAAACCGCTCGCCGATTAACGGCACAAACAGACGCCCGGACAATTCCGCCCGGGAGTCGGTGGAAACCCCATGTATTTCGATCGAAAGGGGACCTTGCAACAGCTTCCCCTCTGTCATGTCCAGCAATTGATCAATGGATACCCGGATCATAGTTCACCTCGGATGACCTTGGCGGCGATTTCCCGATCATCAAAATGATATTTCGTCGTGCCGATGATTTGATAGGTTTCGTGGCCTTTGCCGGCGATCAGCACCACATCACCGGCTGTTGCCTGCCGGATCGCGTGGCGAATCGCTTCCGTACGGTCTGTCAAGCGCACATAGCGGTCGCGGAAAACGTCTGCGAGCCCTGCCTCCATATCGTCCAAAATCCGTTCCGGATCTTCCGTGCGAGGGTTGTCGGAGGTAAGGATCGCAAGATCGCTGTATTCGACGGCAATCCGCGCCATCTGCGGCCGCTTGCCGCGGTCCCGGTCGCCGCCGCAGCCGACCACCGTGTACACCTTGCCAGTAGCAAATTCGCGGATCGTTTTCAGCACGTTTTCCAGCGAATCCGGCGTATGGGCATAGTCGACGATCACCGTAAAGTCCTGTCCGGCCACCACCCGTTCGAACCGGCCGTCAACGCCGCGGACCGACTCGAGCGACGCTTTGATGGCCGCCAGCGGCACCCCTTCACAAAGGCAAGCGGCAGCCGCCGCCAGCGCGTTGTAAACGGAAAACTTGCCGGTCACCTGCAGCCGAACGTCCGCTGTGCCGGCAAAACTGTGCAGGGTGAAGGAGGCCCCCTCCGCTTCGATCCGCACATTCACCGCCCGCACGTCCGCCGCCCGGTCAATCCCGTAGGTGATCACCTGGGCAACCGTTTGCCGGATGAAAAAATCGGCGGACGGATCATCCGCATTGATCACGACATACCGGTTGTCTTCCGGCCGGTCGCCATATGTATTGCCGAGCCGCGCAAAAAATTTGCCTTTCGCTGCCCGGTATTCGTCCATCGATCCGTGAAAATCGAGGTGGTCCTGTGTCAGGTTGGTAAACACGGCCGTCCGGAACTCGGTCCCCGCCACCCGTTTCAGCTCGAGCGCGTGCGACGAAACTTCCATGATCGCGTATTCGGTGCCAACCTCTTTCATTTGGTGGAACGTTTCTTGCAGCTCCAACGCTTCCGGTGTGGTGTTCGCCACATCGAACGTTTGCCCGCCGATCCGCTTTTTGATCGTGCCGATCAAGCCGGTGCGGCGGCCTTGGTCGGACAAAATTTGATCAATCAAATGGGTGACCGTCGTTTTCCCATTGGTGCCGGTGACGCCGATCACCTTCATCGATTTTGACGGATG
This sequence comes from Effusibacillus pohliae DSM 22757, assembly GCF_000376225.1. Classification (NCBI taxonomy): domain Bacteria; kingdom Bacillati; phylum Bacillota; class Bacilli; order Caryophanales; family Alicyclobacillaceae; genus Effusibacillus; species Effusibacillus pohliae. Next base: position 30,874 of record NZ_AQXL01000130.1, on the reverse strand, counting down.
GTTGTAAAATTTGGCAGCCAGGATCGGGATGATGTCTCTCGTATTTTTCACGATCACCTGCGGCACGGGCAGATTGGCCAACTGTTTCTCCACCACGACCGCGGCCGCTCCCCGTTCAATCGCCTGCGGCACAAAATGATGTCCGTCCACCGTGTTCCCCTGCAGTGCGACAAACAGCGAACCGGGCGTCACTTTCCGGGAGTCGGCGGTAATCTGCGAGATTTCGATTCCATCGATCGAACCTGTGATGTTTTTTAATAAAACAGGAGCAAGCAACGATTCTAACTGCAAGGGAAAGCCTCCTCTTACGTATCAGTTCGATTCCGTCGCCGGAACCTGCTCTCGCGTACTCTGTGAAAGCAGCCGGATCGCGGGAGTGGAGCCCGGGATCCGGCAAAACTCGCAAATCCCTCTATTAGAGAGAATGTACGGTAGAAGCGCGAACCTGTCAAGGAACAGGCTGCTCACTCAGATAGACGCGGATGGTCGAACCGGGCGGCACTTTCGTCCCGGCAGACGGCGCTTGCGCCACAATTTGCGCGCCCTGGCCGACCGCTTCCACTTTCAGGTTGGCGACATTCTGAATCATCACTTTCTGCGCTTCCTCCGTAGTCAGACCGGCGAGCTGCGGAACTTCAACGGGACGGATATCTCCATATTGATATTCGCGGGAAATTCCGTTTTTCCTTGCCGGAACGTTCAGATAATGCAGCGAGTCGGCCAGAATGTTGCCGACGATCGGCGCGGCGATCACACCCCCGAAAACCAGGCCCGCTTTCGGATTGTCAACCGCCACATAAGCGACCAGCCGCGGATCATCGGCCGGCGCCATGCCGATAAACGACACGATGTAATGCCCCTGTTTGTACCCGCCGCCGGGCGCCGCCACCTGTGCGGTCCCCGTTTTTCCGGCAATCCTGTACCCTTCGCGGAATGCGTTTCTGCCGGTTCCCTGCGCCACCACGCTTTCCAGCGTCTCCCGCACCGCCTTCGCCGTTTGTTCAGAGACCACCCGCTGCTTGGCTAGCGGTTCGATCTTCTCGACCACTTGGCCGGTTTCCGGATCGATCCATTCCTTCGCCACGTGCGGCTGCATCAACACACCGCCGTTGGCAATCGCCGACACCGCCATTACCTGCTGGATCGGGGTAACCGAAACGCCCTGCCCGAACGAGGTGGTGGCCAGCTCAAGCGGTCCCACCTTGTCAAGCTTGAACATAATCCCCTTGCCTTCGCCCGGCATGTCGATGCCTGTTTTTTGCCCGAATCCGAACTTGTAGATATATTCAAACAGCTTTTCCTTGCCGAGCCGCTGCCCCATCAGCATGAACCCGGGGTTGCACGAGTTCTCGACCACCTCGAGGAACGTCTCCGATCCGTGGCCGCCCGCTTTCCAGCAGCGAATGCGGCGGCCCGCCACTTCGTAATAGCCCGGGTCGAAAAACCTGTCGGTCAGGTTCACCTTCTTTTCCTCCAACGCGGCGGCCAGCGTCACGATCTTAAAGGTAGAACCGGGCTCGAACGTTTTCCAGATCGCCAGGTTGCGGTTGTAGACTTCCTGCGGATAATCCTTGTAATTGCCCGGATTGAACGTTGGGTAATTTTCCATCGCCAGGATCTCGCCGGTCTTCGGATCGGCAACGATCGCCATCACCCCGTCCGGGTTGTACTTGGCGACCGCGTTGTCAATCTCCCGCCGGACAAACGTCGAGATGTCCTTGTCCAGCGTCAGCTTTAGATTGAGGCCGTTTTGCGGCGGCGTATAGGATTCGCTCTGGTTCGGCATCGGCAGCTGGTTCGCCTGCGCGAAAAACGAAATGCCGCCTTTTTTGCCCCGCAACTGTTCGTCATACCATTGTTCCAATCCGGTCAGTCCCTGGTTGTCGATCCCGGAAAAACCGAGGATGTGCGCCGCCAGAGCACCGAACGGATAATACCGCTTCCCTTCCTCTGTGATGTAGATGCCGGGCAGTTTCAATGCGCGCACTTCCTTCGCTTTCTGGTCGTCGATCTTGCGCCCGCCCGGCATCACGTACACCAATAGTGTCCGCTTGCTGATTTTCGCGAGCAAATCTTGCTTGTCAACCCCGAGCACTTGTGCCAGCTTCTCGGCCGTTCCCTGTTTGTCTTTGATTTGCGACGGAAACGCAACCACCGTCGGCGCGCTTCCGTTATATGCGAGCACTTCCCCGTTTCGGTCCATGATCGTGCCCCGCTTCGGTTCCACCGGTATCACGCGCGTCCACAGATCCTCCGCTTTCTCTGTGAGCCAGGGAGCCTGAATCAACTGAATATACGCCAGGCGGCCGATCAGCGCAAAAAACATCGCAGCAAGCGCAAAAAGGACGATCACCAGTCGTTTTCGCAGCGTTCGGTTCACAACGCGCACCATTTTGCCCCCCCGTCGTCACATTCATTACCAACCTTATGCTTGTCATGCTTGGACTAGAATCAAATGAGGGACAGAAATGAAACGCAAAAAAGACACCCCCCCCCGGCGTGTGGGGAGTGTCCTCCTGTTGGTGCCGCCTAATTCGATCCCAACGTCAGTTTGATTTTGGATCCGGCCGGAACAAACGAGCCGGCTTTTTGCTCCTGCCCGATCACATAACCGGAACCGCTGATGTCGGGAACGAGGCCGAGCATCGACAGGATTTCAAACGCTTCCCGCATGCTTTTCCCGGTCAGATCAGGCACCTGTACATTGCCGTGATCATCTTTCACTTGGCCGGCGATCACGATCGCCGAGCTGCCGGCCGGTACATTGCTGCCCGGTTTCGGCCACTGCAGGCTGATTTGGTCACCGGAGCCGAGGATTTGCAAACGGATCTCGTTCGCTTTCGCCAGCTGTTCGGCTTGCTTCCGGTCCATACCCGCCCAGTTTGGCACCGTGCTGTATTTGACAGGCCGATCGGGCGCGGTGACGGCCGCTTTTGCCTGTTGGGCCTGCATGCCGAGATACGGCAGGACGTTCGCAAACACTTCCTTGGCAAACGGAGTCGCCACGATATTTCCGAACTGCAGGTCGTTGCTCGGTGAATCGACCGTTACATAGACGAGCACCTTTGGCTTGTCAGCCGGCGCAAATCCGATAAACGAACAGATGTATCGATCCGAGTAATATCCTCCTGTCGGTTTGGCAATCTGCGCCGTACCGGTTTTGCCGGCGATGTGGTAGCCCTCGATGTAACCGGCCTTCGTCTCGTCGTTCTTGACGATCCCTTCCAGCACGCTGCGCATCGTCGCCATCACTTCCGGCGTGGCCACCTGGCTGATCACATGCGGTTTCTGCTCTTGCACCGTGGCACCCGTTTTCGGATCGCGTATTTCCTTCATCACAAACGGCCGCATCACGCTTCCGCCATTCGCCACCGCCGACACGGCCGCCACCTGTTGCATCGGCGTGACCGCGTTCCCCTGTCCGAACGAACTGACCGCCAGGTCGAGATCGCTCATTTTGCCAGGATTGAACAGTACCGAATCGCCTTCGCCGGGAAGATCGACGCCCGTCCTTTGGTTGAACCCAAATTTGTAAATGTAATCGAACAGCATCTGTTTGCCGAGCCGCTGTCCGAGGATCACCATCCCAACGTTGCTGGAGTGTTCCATTCCCTGCCGGAAAGTGATGGTGCCCCATCCAATGTTGTTCCAGTCATGGATCGTCTTTCCTTGTACTGTGATGCTGCCGGAATTAAACGTCGCGTCCAGAGTCACTTTCTTTTCCGCGAGGGCGGCTGTCATCGTCACGATCTTAAAAGTCGATCCCGGCTCAAACGCGGCGTTAACCGCCCGGTTGTTGTCAAGCACCTCTTGCTTCGATTCCCAGAATTTGTTCGGGTTAAACGTCGGCCGGTTCGCAAGCGCCAGAATCTCTCCGGTGTTCGGATCGGCCACGACGATCGATGCGCTGTTCGGCTTGTATTGGCTCACCAGATGGTCGAGCGCGTCTTCCGCGTAATGCTGGATCGTCTCATCGATCGTCAGCCAGACGTCCTTGCCGTCGACCGCCGGTTGCACGTTTTCCTTTTCGTACGGCAGCGGGTTGCCTTCGTTGTCCTTGAGAAACTTCCGTACGCCGTCTTGGCCGCGCAACACGCTGTCGTATTGCAGTTCGACACCGGAGCCGCCTTTCCCGTCATTCGTCACATAGCCCAATAGGTGGGCGGCCAGTGAGCCGTTCGGATAATGGCGGGTGGTGGTCTTGTGCAGATAGATGCCTTTCAACCCCAACCGGTCAATCTTCTCCGCCGTGTCGGCGTCGACCGCCTGTTTCAAATCGACACCGACGACGTCTTTTTGCGTCAGAGTCTGATAAATTTTTTCCTCTGGCATTTTCAACAGAGGAGCCAGTTTCTGCGCGTAATAGCGCGGATCTCCCTGCCACGGTTCGAGTTCCTTGCCGGGCTTCTTTTTCGGGTTCTCTACTTCCTGCTTGGCGGCTTGCATCATCTTCAGATCCGCCCGGACATCGTAAGCGACCGTCGTATAGGCGAGCATTTTCCCGTTGCGGTCGTAGATAGTGCCGCGAACCGCCTGGATTTTGTCCGTTTCCTGCCAAATTCCTTGGGCCGCTTGTGCCCAGGTCTCACTTTTGAAAATCTGGATGTACACAAGCCGCACGATCAGGAGCGACAGGCCGCACAAAAGCAGCACCCGCAGCCATTTGGCGCGGACTGTCACTTGCCGGTCGACCATCTCCGGTCACTCCTTGCCCGCCTTTGCCAAGGCGCCCTGATTCGCCGACACCATCCCCATTTGCCGGGCCTTCTCGATAATCCGGGAAGGCGAGGACAATTCATTGACGCGATCGTTCAGTTTGGCGTTTTGCTCCTGCTGTTCCTGCACCTGCGCCTTTAACCGTTCGACTTCCAGGTTGGCACGGGCGATCTCCGAAAATTGCCCAATGATCCCGCATAAAACGGCGGTGCAAAACACGATGGTCCCGATCCATTTGAGGCGTTCCCCCGCTTTCGAACCGGTTGCCTGCTCTGGAACCGGACGGGAAACCCGGTTTTCCTTGCGCAGTGTGTTGGGTGCGGTGTTATGCAATGGTCTTGCTGCTAACATGAACGTATCCCCTCTCCTACATAAAAATTACCATCCAAACAACGATCAGCGTCTCAACAAAATTCGCGCTGTGCACCCGCAATTCAAATTCGCTCGCCGATCCGGAGTTTCGCGGAACGGGCGCGCGGATTCCGTTCCACCTCTGCTTCCGAAGGCAAAATCGGCTTGCGCGCGACGAGCTTCAGCTTCGGTTGGCGGCCGCACTGACAGACTGGCAGCTCCGGCGGGCAGATGCAGCCTTTTGCCGCCGCTTGCAGCACATGTTTGGCAATCCGGTCTTCCAGCGAATGGAACGTGATGATCGATACCCGGCCGCTTGGTTTCAGGCAATCGACCGCGTCTTGCAATGCTTGCTCCAATGCATTGAGCTCGTCGTTCACCGCAATCCGCAGCGCCTGAAACGTCCGTTTTGCCGGATGCGGACCTTCCCGCCGGGCTGCCGCCGGGATCGCCGCTTTAATGATGTCCACCAGTTGGCCGGTGGTTTGAATCGGCCCTTTTTTTCTCGCTTGCACGATAAATTCCGCAATCCGCTTGCCCCAACGCTCCTCGCCATAGCGGAAAATCACTTCGGCAATCTGACTCTCGCTCCACGTATTCACCAGATCATACGCGCTGAACGGCTGCGTCCGATCCATCCGCATGTCAAGCGGGGCATCGCGCATGTAGCTGAAGCCGCGTTCCCCTTCGTCAAGCTGCGGTGAACTGACGCCCAGATCGAACAGGATACCGTCCACACCTTCCGCCGCGTATTCCTCGACGATCCGTTTCAATTCGCGAAAATTGGCGTGTACAATCCGGAACCGACCGGTAAAATCGGCCAGCACCCGTTTCGCATTCGCAATCGCTTGCAAGTCCTGGTCGATCGCAATCAACCTGCCGTCCGGCGCGGTCCGCTCCAGAATCAATTTGCTGTGGCCGGCGCCGCCGAGTGTGCAGTCCACATAGACGCCGCCGGAACGGGGCGCCAATCCGTCGACCGCTTCTTCCAAAAGCACAGACACATGATAAAAATCGGACACCCACTCCACCCCACAAAGCACGGCTGCCGAATCCGGGTTGACAGGGCGGATTCGCGGCCGCCAACCGGCCGTCAGAAGTTGAGATCGGTCAGTTTTTCCGCAATCGCGGCAAACGAATCGGCCGCATCGTTGCTGTACGATTCCCAAGCTTCTTTCGCCCAGATCTCCACCCGGTTGGATACGCCGATAACAACGCAGTCGCGCTCCAACTTGGCGTACTCCCGCAGCGTGCTTGGAATCAACACTCTTCCCTGTTTATCCAGGTCGCACTCGCTCGCACCCGAAAAGAAAAAACGGACAAACGCGCGAGCATCGGAACTTGTTAATGGAAGACTTTTCAATTTCGCTTCTAGCGTCTCCCACTCCTTGCGGGGGTATACAAACAGGCAGTGATCGAGGCCACGGGTCACGACAAAACCGGCACCCAACTCCTCCCGGAATTTGGCGGGAATGATCAGACGGCCCTTGTCGTCGATGCTGTGCTGATATTCACCCATGAACACCCTGCATCACCACCTTGAGGGAATTTCCACCACTTCCCTCCACTTTTCACCACTTGCTTGTTTTACTGATTCGTTCCTGAGCGGTGAATTCCTGCTATCCACAGGAAAAATTTTTCGAAGAACGTTGCTGTTAACAGAAAATTAGGGAATCCAGACCTATTGATCCACATGTTATCCACAAGTTCTTCGAGACTATAGTCCTATGGTGTCCGAGTGGGGGAGAGTGGGGGGCCGTTCACGCAAAAGCGATCCCCAAACGGTCCCATGTTGAGTCGGACAGCTGGCTGGTGGGGGAATCTGACGGAAAAAAGAAACCGGCGTGCCAAAAGAGTGCACGCCGGCCGGAGCCGTGACTGGGTAGATATCTCTCTCCAAAGCGGTCTCGTCAACAAAGTACCTTCGTTCGAAACAAATTCGGCATTTTCTTAATAGCCCATCCGGTAGACGCCGGGCATCTCCATTTCCACTCCGAGTGCGACGGCTGCCGTTTTCGCCCAGTGGGGGTCGCGCAGCAGACCGCGCGCTACCGCCACGATGTCGGCACGCCCGTTGCGGATCGTTTCCTCCGCCAGTTGCGGACTCTCCATCCGGCCGACGGTGATCACGCCAATCTCCGCCTGCTTGCGAATTTGCTCGGCGAACGCCAATTGGTAGCCGGGGTATTGGACAGGCGCGACCGGCAGGTTCCCGCCGGACGACACATCGATCATATCCACGCCCGCTTCCTTAAACTGTTTGACCATCTCCACCATATCCGACACGTCGTAGCCGTCAGCCGCATACTCGGTGGCCGAAACCCTCATTAGCAGCGGCATGCCGGGGGGAAGCTCTTTTTTTACCCGCGCGATCACTTCCAGCGGGAACCGCAAACGGTTGGTTTGGCTGCCGCCATATGAGTCGGTGCGCCGGTTGGAAATGGGGGACAAAAATTCGTGAATCAGGTACCCGTGAGCCCCGTGGATCTCGACCGTATCGAAACCGGCCTGCACGGCCCGCCGCGCAGCCTGCCCGAACGCCTCAACGATTTGCTGAATCTCTTCCACAGTCAGTTCCTGCGGCACGCGGTACTTCTCGGAAAACGCGATCGCGCTCGGGCCCACGTTCGGTTCTTCCGCCACTTCCGACTTGCGGCCGGCATGCGCCAATTGAATACCGATTTTTGCACCGTATGTATGGCAGAAATCCACGATGCGCCGGAGCCCCGGAATGTGCGTATCAGAAAAAATTCCAACGTCCCGCGTCGTAATTCGTCCTCGGTTTTCCACCCCGGACGCTTCCACCATCACCAGGCCGACGCCGCCGACTGCACGCGAACCGTAGTGAACGTAATGCCACTCGGCGACCGTTCCGTCTTCGTTGGCCTGGTACTGGCACATCGGGGACATCATGATCCGGTTTTTCAGCTGCAGTCCCTTCAGTTCAAATGGATCAAACAATGATGGCACTCTGACCGCCTCCCTGGAAGTTGTTTGCAACTACAATCGTATTCATTTTACTCACTTAAGTACAGTAAGCGCCATCACAATTGCCAGCCTCAATCTGCCGGATTCGGTTGACCAATTCCCGGTTGACCGGCGTGGCGACGGACAGTTCGTCCGCCATTCGGACAACCGCCCCGTTCAGCGACCCGATCTCCGTTCGCCGCCCTTTTTCCACATCTTGCAGCATGGACGACCTGTTCGCCGCCGTGGCCCGGCACACCAGAAGCATCCGCTCCACGCCGGCTGCTGCCTCATCTGCCGACAGGACACCGAGCCCCTGCGCCACTTGCCCCGCTTCCCACACTGCGGCCACGGCGATCTGCCGTAAGTCCGGCCGTTCGAGGATCGCCCCGTTGGGAACCCGGTGAATCGCGGTGACCGGGTTGATCCCGATGTTGACCAGCGCTTTTTTCCACACCTCCCGCTGCATGTCGGAGCTGACCCGCACGTTCCAGCCCGCTTTGGAAAAGATCGCAGCCAGCTTGTCCGCCAGCGGGTGGCAACCGAGATACCCGCCCACCACAAGCTCCCCTGAGCCTCGCGCTGCCACTTCGTAGTCGGACTGAGCAGTCGCGCCATAGGTGGAAACCCCCAGCAAGACGCGTTCCGGTCCAAGCAGAGCAGCCAGCGTCTCGCCGTTGCCAAGCCCATTTTGCAACGAGAGCACGCAGGGTGTTCCCGGCATGGCGGCGACCTGCCGGGCGGCTTGTTCCGTATCGATACTTTTGACGGTGACCATCACGAGGTCAACAGCTTCGGCAACCGGATCGGCCGAAACAGCAACCGGGAAACGCAGCCGCTTGCCATCCGAATTCACCAGCACCAGTCCGTTTTGGCGAAGGGAGGCCGCCTGTTCTTGGCGACGGACCAGCAGCCGGACCGACATTCCGGATGAAACAAGCGCCGCCGCCGTCAACTTGCCGACCGCCCCCGCCCCCAACACGCCGATGCGAATCGGTTCTGCTCCGTCCACCGCTACACCTCCTGTTTTTCACTAGCCAAACTTTTTGACCCTACCCATTTCCACGTCCTCTGACGCGGCTCCCTCTGCTGTCTGTTTCCGCTACCCGTGTCTCTCTCCCCGCCGCCCAGCGCTCAACCGGTTGATCACAAACGCCTTTTGTTCGTTCATCACCAACACCTTCTCCCTGTGATATCCTATGATATCACATCAAAACCACCACCTACACGCAAAAGTGGCGGCCGTCATCCGCCGGTCTACCGGCTGCTGTCCGGCGTTTTCCTTGCCATCATCGCCACCGGCACCAGCGAGAGGATCAGCAGGATGCCCCAAACATATTTTCCTGCAAAATGGGATACACCGGTATCCTCCGCCAAAATACGCCCGGCTGTCCACGCGAGAATGCCGGCACCGATCGCCATCAGTTGCGGAACCCGTTCCAGCACCCAACCGATCCATACGCTGGCAACCAGCATACACCCCATGCTGATGATCAGCCCGGCTGTCAGCAGCGGCAGGTTGCCTGCTGCCATACCGGCGATCGCCGCCACGTTGTCGATGCTCATCGTCAAATCAGCCAGCAGAATCGTCCCTGCCGCCGCCAGCAGAGTACGGCCGCCCCCTATCGACGGCGGAGCCTCATCCTGAATCATCAATTTTAACGCGATGACCGTCAGCAGCAGGGCCCCGGCCGACCGTACAAACGGGACAGCCATCACTTCCGCCGCCAGGCCGGTCAGCACCAGCCGTATCAGCAAAGCTCCGCCAATGCCAAGCGCCATCGCCAGCCGCCGTTGCCGCCGTGGCAAACCAGACGTAGCCATCGCAATCAACAACGCGTTGTCCCCCGACAACACCAGATTGACCAGCACGATCTCGCCCAACTGGAACCAGAATCCATTCATGCCGCTCGACTCCTTTATCCACCAACCAACGACAACGAACTCTCCCGCTGCAGTGACCACCCGGCCGCAACCCGCCGCAGATGATTCTGACATCCGGCAGGGGAAACGTGCCATGTGCTTGATTCGATCCACCTGTATCAGGCTATGCAGCGGTAAGGGACAAGTATGCATGGGGTTGATTCATTTTTCCAAGTGTGGTATTCTCAGATCAAACGATTTAATTTTTAACAATTTAATTTTTAGCGACCAATAGGAGGAACAGCGGATGAGTTTGTACCAGTTTTCCGCCAGGACGATTTCCGGTGAACCCAAATCGCTTGCCGATTACAAGGGAAAAGTATTGCTCATTGTGAACACGGCCAGCAAATGCGGTTTTGCGCCTCAATTCAAGGAACTGCAAGGTTTGTATGAGAAGTATCGGGATGAAGGCTTTGAGGTATTGGGCTTTCCCTGCAATCAATTTGCCAATCAGGAGCCCGGAGACAGCGGGGAGATCCAACAATTTTGCCAACTGAACTACGGCGTGACATTTCCCCTGTTCGAAAAAATCCACGTGAACGGTCCCGATGCCCATCCTTTGTTTGTCTACTTGTCGGAACACGCGCCGGGTATCCTGAACACAAAAGCTATAAAATGGAATTTCACCAAATTCCTGGTCGATCGCAAAGGCCAAGTAGTAAAACGATACGCCCCCTCCGTATCGCCCGACAAACTGGAGCCCGATGTTCGTCGGCTGTTGGCGCAAAAGGAGTAACCGATGAACGAACGTTCGCTGCTTTTGGAGAACCAGCTCTGTTTCACCATCTATGCCTGTTCGCGGGAAATCACGAAGTTGTACCGTCCCCTCCTGGAAAAATTGGGCCTTACCTATCCGCAATACCTGGTCCTGCTGGTATTGTGGGAAAGGGACGGCATCACCGTGAAAGAGCTGGGGGAGCGGCTGTATCTCGATTCGGGGACTTTGACCCCTCTGTTGAAACGGATGGAATCCTCCGGACTGGTGGCAAGAGAGCGTTCCCACGAGGATGAACGGAAGGTTCGCATCCGCTTGACCGGACGAGGCAAAGCCCTGCAGGAAGCCGCCCGCGAAGTGCCGTACGAGCTGTTATGCAGAAGCGGGTTGACAGCAGATGAGTTGCAACGCCTGTTGGCAGAATTTCAACGTCTGCTGCAGCGTGTCCACAGGCAAAATCTGGCGCTGGAAAATCGGTAGACTCACGGACGAATGGGACGGAAAGCGAAAATCCCGTGCCTGCTGTCAACAAAAGTGTCACGCGTTGGCACGGGATTTTCACTTCAAAGCGGACCGGATGTTTCCCTATATCGAACGGCTGGCCAGCCAACGCTTCGCTTTCTCCACCTCCTGCGACATGCGTCCCGTCAGCATCAGTCCATACATCCGAAAATCGGCGCGCAACGACCAGAGTGGATAGGAAAAGGTCGCCGGCCTGTTCTTCTCAATTTTGAAGTGGCTGAACCATGCGGGCCCGTACCCTGCAACCGGAACCAGCAGCAGCCACCACCCGTTCCCGGTGAACAGGCTCACCAGCAACAAAAAAATCACGCAAGTGGTACCGATGGCATGCCAAATCCGGGTATAAGGATGCAAATGTTCGCTCACGTAATACAGCCAAAATTCGCGGTACGACTGGATTCTCACATTCCCCTCTCCTTCCCTTGCAGATCTCCTTGTATACAATAACTTAATTATGCAAAATCTATTGCGATTTATCCAGATACCGGAGGGTCATTCATCGAGCCAACCGTATCCCGGCTCAAGTTTCATAAAAATAGCCCCTGAAAAGGGGCTATACCGGCAACGCACCGATGTTCTCGTACCAACTGAGCGACTCCCGCAGCTTCACCACTTCACCGACGACGATCACGGCCGGATTTTGAAAATCGGCCTGTGCCGCCTTGTCCGCAATGTCCTGCAGGGTGCCGGTCAGGGTCGCCTGTTGCGGGTAGGTTCCCCAGCGGATCAGCGCGACCGGGGTATCAGCCGGACGGCCGTGGCGGATCAGGTTGTCGGTGATCGCCGGCAAATTGCGGATGCCCATTAGGATCACCAGCGTTTCATCCGACGCGGCGTAGCGTTGCCAGTTGATCGCGGAACTCCGTTTGTCCGGGGTTTCGCATCCGGTGATCACGGAAAAAGCGGCCGCAACGTTCCGATAGGTGACCGGTATGCCGGCGTAGGCGGGAACCGCAACAGCGGACGTGACGCCCGGCACGATCTCGTATTCGATCCCGTTGGCCGCCAACACCGCCGCCTCTTCCCCGCCGCGGCCAAACACAAAGGGATCCCCGCCCTTCAACCGGGTCACCGTCTTCCCCTGCAAGGCATGGTGGACCAGCAGCTGATTGATCTCCCCCTGCCGCAGCGTATGATTGTCCGGCAGCTTCCCTGCATAAATCAACTCCGCATGCGCCGGCGCATATTCGAGCAACGTTTTGGACACCAACCGGTCATAGACGATCACATCGGCACATTGGATCGTTTCCAATCCGCGGACCGTGATCAGCTTCGGGTCCCCAGGACCCGCCCCGGTCAGATAGACTTTCCCTTTTCCCATCTCCCCTCCCCCTTCCGGCTCTCCCTTACTCAACTTATCCGCATTTTGCCGCATAAAACCGTAAAAGTCAATTACTTTTGTCAGGATAGCGTCCAAACTCTTTTGGTGGGCACACCCGATTCATTTCACCCACAAGTTCCACAGGGACTGACAAAGAACGGGAAGCGAATGACGGACATGCGCCTACTCTCCACACACCGGTTCCACCGTTTTCACAGGAACCGATCCGTCCCAGCGAAAGCCTGCGACCTCCCCCTGCCGCTTCATAAACTTGTGAAACCGCTCTTTCGGATGGGCGTTCGCCTGATATTCCTCGACGATTCGCTGCACGATGCCGACCAGTTCCTCCGGCGAGACGCCTTCCGCCACTTTCTGTCCAGGGTGCGGCGAGCATCCGCCCCGTTTGCCGCCCAGATAGACCTCAAAAAATCCGCGCCGGTAGACGACGCCGATATCCTCCATGACGGCGCCGTAACAGGCCATGGCACATCCGTTGAAGCCGATTTTCAGTTCATTCGGCATCTCCTGCCCGTGCAGAAGCTGATGCAATTCTTCCGCGTACGGAATCGCTTCCGTCTTCTCTCCATCGCAAAAATCGCATGCCACAATCTGCGCTTTCAATCCGGTCGGAGAGATCAACAGTCCCATGTCGAGCAGCCGCTGGCTGACGAGATGCGGATCGCCGCCGGGGATTTTCAGGATCATCTCGTGACTCGGTGTGTAGGTGATCGTGCCGTGTTCGCCCAGCAGTTCCGCAATGCCTGTGAGTTGGGTGGGCGTGAACTGTTTGTTGGCAACACCAGGCGATACCGCAATCTCCAACACAGGCAGAAAATTAGGATGTATGGGAGCGGTGGCCATTGCATCGGATGACGCGGCCCTGTCCTCTTCGGTGGTCGCTGCCGACAAGCGGGAAGGCGCCGACGCGGTTGCGAAGGCCGCTCCGTTCGCTTGCATCGGGACAGCAACACGCGAGTCGGTACCAACGGGACCATTTGAATCAGCGCCCGCTTCCAAGTCAACCGGAACCGTGGCATCAAGCGACCAGGGACTCGGCTGCACCCCCCGCGGCTGTCCTTCCAACCGGCCACCTTCGCGGGATAGAGTGTATTTTCGCTGATAGCCGCGCGGCGTCACGATCAGGTCATGGTAGTTAAACGTTGTGGAATTGCCGATAATCACGGTGGTCAGCATCCCGATCTCATGGTTGAGCATCTCTTCCAGCGTCGTGACCACCACGTTTTGCGCCTGCCGGAACGCGCTTTTCACCAGGCCGACCGGTGTCTTGGGAGAACGGTATTTGAGCAGAATCTTCTGCGTTTCGACGATTTGCCGCGTCCGCCGACCGCTGCGGGGATTGTACAAAACGACGACAAAATCGCCCATTCCCGCCGCTTCCACCCGCTTGGCGATGACTTCCCAGGGCGTGAGCAAATCGGACAACGAGATCGAGACAAAATCGTGCATCAACGGTGCCCCCAGCAGGGACGCGCAGGAAGCGAGCGCCGGCACGCCCGGTACGACTTCGATTTCCGGATCGTCTCCCGGCTTCCACCCCTGTTCGATCAGCACTTCGTAAACCAGTCCCGCCATCCCGTAGATGCCCGATTCCCCCGACGAAATGACGGCGACCGTGCGGCCCGCTTTTGCCTGTTTGACCGCTTCCTGTGCCCGCGAGACTTCTTCCGTCATGCCCGTGCGCACAATCTGCTTGTCGGTCAGCAGGCCGCTTACAATATCGACATACGTCTTGTACCCGATCACCATCTCGCTCTGTTCGATCGACACACGCGCCCGTTCGGTCATATGTTCATAGGCGCCCGGTCCGAATCCGACGACAAAAATTTTCCCCATTCCAGTTCCCTCCTTCCCGGTTGCATGTCAGACGTTTCGCTTCACGCCGCTCGCATGGTGGGGAACGGGTTCCTCCTGGCGCGGCGAATGGCCGTGGTTATGCCCGTGTGCCGCATGATGATGGGATGGCTCGCCCGCCGTATGAGGCTGCCCATGCCCATGCCCATGTTCATGTTCATTGTGATCGTGGTCATGATCGTGATGATGAGCCGCATGCAGCCGGTATTTGCACATGTCGCAGTTCATCTTGGCCTCGCCGGTTGCCACTTCCTCGATCCGGTCGCTGACGATGTCAACCAGTTTCGGGTGATAGCCGAAAGTATCAGCCAGCGAAAACGCTACAGCCGGAAATTGCAGCGACAACTCCTGCAGCATCGCTTCCATCCGTTTCATCAGAACGCCGGTAAACAAAAAATAGGGCAGCACAATCACACTGGAAGTTCCTGTATTGGCCGCCCGTCTTACGCCGCCTGGAAAATCCGGATAAGTGACCCCGATAAAACAGGTTTCCACATGGGCCACCCCAGTGCGTTCCCACAGGATTCGCGCCAATTTGTACAAGTCTCCGTTCGCGTCCGGATCGCTCGACCCACGGCCAACCAGCAGAACGGTTGTGTCCTGTCGGTTGTGTCCGGCTGTTTCCGCCGCTTGCAACCTTTCCTCCATAATCTCCAGAATCGCGTGATGCAGCCCCAAGTGCCTGCCGTAGCGAATTTGCAGTTGGGGATGCCGTTGTCTAGCTTCATCGAGCATGTGCGGAATCTCGATTTTGACATGACCTGCCGCCAGCAAAATTACAGGTACCGCAGTAATCGCGGTGACTCCCTCCGCCGCAAGGCGCTCGATCGTTTCGCCGATCGTCGGGCGGGCCAGTTCCAAATAGGCCAATTCAATCCGGGTATCCGGTTTTCTCGCCCGCACCCGCTCGACGAATGATTCAAATTGCCGGTTGCCTTCCGCATCCCGGCTACCATGGCCGATCAGCAACACCGCTTCTTGCACTTCGAATCCCCCTTCGTGCCGTATCCATCAGGCGGGACATGCTTTATTTGTAGCTCCTTCATTTGCGCCCCCGTTTTTACGCGTTTCCTTGTGGGCACTCCTTCGTAAGCGCGGCTGCTATTCCCTTTTCTGCCGTCGCGCTCGAAACTGCTCGCACCTGGCGAGCAGTGAATGAACGATTCGCAAATTCGACCCAAAATGCAAATGAGTGTAGCTGGCGAGCAGATTTCCGTCGGCGTATCCTTCCGGGGTCTCCCCTGAGCGGCCGGACAAACGCCACGCCCATGGGTACGGATCGATCTCCGGCGTGAGAACGGAATAATGGAACTCATGTCCTTTCGCCGCCTCTCCTTCCGGCAACAAAAGGTGATCGATGGCTGCAACCGCCTCCCGGTATCCGAGCGCCGCCAGCCGCCCTTGCATCCTGACGTTCGCGGGAACCAGTCCGACCATCGGATATTCACGCCCCTGCCGGTCAGTCAGGCTCCGGCAGAGAAACATCAGTCCCCCGCATTCCGCGTAGATCGGCATGCCGGCCGCATGCGCCCGGCGTATGGCTTCGATCAATGCTTGTTGTGCCGACAACTGTGCCGCAAACTCTTCCGGAAATCCGCCACCGATATACAACCCGTCAAGATCGTCCGGTAACCGCTCATCGGCAAGCGGCGAAAAATAGACCAGCTGCGCCCCGTGAGCGGCCAGCAGTTCCAGGTTCTCGGGGTAGTAGAAGTTAAACGCCGAATCGCGGGCGACACCGATCCGCACGCGCGGGGCCGCCTGCTCCCGCGGGAACAGCGCGTGGCCTGGCGGCTGCAGGCTGGGGGCGGCGCTTGCCAGTTCCCATAAGCGGTCCAGATCGACCGTTTCGCTCACCTTCCCGGCGAGCCGCTGAAACAACCCGCTCAATTCGCCCCGCTCGACAGCCGGGATCAGACCGAGGTGGCGCTCCGGCATCGTCAAGGCATCGTCCCGCTCCAGATAGCCGAGGCAGGGAATTCCACATTCCTGCTCAATCGCCGCCTTGACGATCTCAAAATGCCCTTTCGAGCCGACCTTGTTGGCGATGACGCCGGCGATGCGGACGGCTGGATCCAATTTTTGAAAGCCAAGCACGACAGCGGCCGCCGAACGTGCCATCGCATGCGCGTTCAGCACCAGCAGCACAGGCGCGTCGAGCAATTTCGCCACTTCCGCCGTGCTCCCGCGGTCGCCGATCGGGCTCTTTCCGTCATACAAGCCCATGACGCCTTCGATGATCGCCAGGTCCGCCCCCGCTGCGCCGCGCCAAAAACATTCCCGCATCGCATCGTGTGTCAGCATCCAGCTGTCCAGGTTGCGGGACGGTCGGCCGGTCACCGCCGTGTGATAGGACGGATCGATGTAATCGGGGCCGACCTTGTACCCCTGCACCTGCAGCCCTCTGTTTTGAAAAGCGGCCATCAGGCCGACCGTCAAGGTGGTTTTGCCGGCTCCCGAGCCTGTGCCGGCCACCACCAGGCGGGGAATCCGGTTCATGTTGTCACCTCCGTCTCAACAGAAGCGGATACCCCGGGCTTCCGTGAAGTCGCTGTTCCGTTCCCCTGGCCCTCTCCGTGCCAAAACCCGTTCGCGTTATCCTCTCCCCGGGCCCCATCCGATGTGGCGGCCCCCAGCTTCTGGGCAAAATCGACCCGGGCCAGCGCGATCGTCACATTGCCGCTCGCCACTTTTTCCAGTAGCAGCTGGTCTGTCCCGGCAGCCAACAAGGCGGCCGGTTCGCTGACCCCGTAGGCGCCGGTAAACTTAAAAACGGTTTCGGACGGGTTGGGAATCGGTACGGTGTTCAATTGATCCGGCTCGTATGCCACGAGCGGCCAGCCGAATTTTTCGGACAGAGCCAACAGCCCGGCCTCGTCCTTTTTCAGACTGATGGTTGCGATGCACGCGACGCTTTTCCAGGACAGCCGTTGCTGGTCCAATGTTGCAAACACCACGTTTTCGATCTCTTCCAGCGAGGTTCCGCGATTGCAGCCAAGCCCCACTACAATTGACTTCGGCCGGTAGATCACCCGGTACGGAGCGATTGCCAGTTCCGGCTCGGCCAACAGCCGATCGGTGATCCAGAGCACCGCGTTGAACCCCTGCGGCCGCACCGCTCTCGCCTCCTCCAGACTTCGTACCACCTGGATTTGCGGCGGGATCGGCGATTTTCGCCGCCACCAGCCGGGTTCCCCCGTTTCCTGGATGACCGCCACCGGTTCCTCGTTCACCACCGCCGCCGATGCGGGCGTGACGTGCCGGTCGTCGTCGAGTTGCCAGCCAAACTCGCGCCCCAGCAGATCGACCGCGATCGTGCCGGACACATCGGAGGCGGTCGTCACCACCGGCGTCGCGCCGAGAATCTCTGCCACCCTTTCGGTCAGGGCGTTAGCCCCGCCGAGATGGCCCGACAGCACAGAGATGGCGAATTGCGCTTTATCGTCGACCACCACGACGGCCGGATCGGTTTTTTTATCTCTCAGTACGGGTGCGATCATGCGCACCACCGCCCCCAGCGAGATCAGCAAAATCCACCCTTCATAGCGGTGAAACGCCTGCTCCAGCAGAAGCCTTACGTTCGTCGGGAACGAGTAGACCTTTTGCGCCTCGCCCGGCTGCAGGAATTTTTCCGACAGGTACAGGTCGGTATCCGGCATCCGCGCCGCTAGGCGGCGAGCCAGTTCCGCCCCATGTTTGGTGATGCCGACGATCGCGTACGCCTTCGGGTTCTCTGCAATCCGCATTACGCTTCACCTCGCACTGCCATGTGTCGTTCAGGCCGACCGGTCGACTGCTCACCATGTGATACGATCGGTTCGGTGACTAGCTGTTCCGGTACGCCCACCTGTTGCAATGCGTCCGGCTGGTGTTTGCTGCAACTGCAGGTGGCACCCGCCCGCGTATCGTCTTCCTCTTTCACCGCCCGCCGATAGCGGTGGGCGAAGGTCTTGTCGTACAGCTTCGACTTGTGCTGATGCGACCACTGCAGTGCCGGATCGAGCGCTTTTCCGGCGAGCACCATCGCATGCGAACGGATGCCGAGTCGCTTCATTTCGCCCGCCACTTCCCCCAGCGTCGAGCGGAGCACCTGTTGGTCGGGCCAGGTCGCTTTTTGCACGACCGCCACCGGCGTCTCCCCGCTCCAGCCCGCTTCCCGCAACTCCGCCACCACTTTGTCGATCAGCGTGGCGGACAGGAACAGAGCGATCGTCGCCCCGTGCTTCGCCAGATCCTTCAGCTTCTCGCCTTCCGGCACCGGCGTCCGCCCCTCCGCCCGCGTCAAAATCAGCGTCTGCGTCAGCTCCGGCACCGTCAATTCTGCGCCGAGCACCGCCGCGGCCGCGAACACCGACGACACGCCCGGCACAATCTCCCATTCGACGCCCGCTTCGTTGAGATGCACGATCTGCTCCAAAATCGCCCCGTAGACAGCCGGGTCGCCTGTATGCACCCGCGCGACCGTGCCGCCGGCCGCCGCCACCTCCACCATCCGGGCGACGATTTCCTCCAGCGTGAGACCGGCGCTTTTTTCGACAACCGCACCCGGTTTGTGGTCCGCCACAACCGCTTCGTTCACCAGCGAATCGGTGTACAAAATCAGGTCGGCCTGCTCGATCAGCCGCTTGCCTTTCACGGTAATCAGCTCCGGATCGCCCGGCCCCGCCCCGATAAAATAGACTTTACCCGCCACGCGATCACGCCCCTTTTTTCACGATCATCAGGGTCAAATATTCGAGCTCCTCTCCTTCCAACGCGGCCACGTCCCGGTAGATCACTTCCTCCGGCGACCCGACCTTCGTCACGACGGTCGCTTTGTCAACCAGGTTCATCTCTTTCAGCAGGCCGATCATTTCGGTCAGCACTTTCGCCACTTTTAAAAACACGACCGTATCGTGTTCCTCAAGCGCTTTGCGCATCGCGTCCAGATCGTAAGTGGCGGGAATGATCCCCAGCTGCTGATCCCCGTCCGCCAGCGGGATGTCCAGCCGGCAGGCAGCCCCGTTGACAGAGGAGACTCCCGGCACGACTTCGATCTCGACCTCCGGGTGCCGCTGTTTCATCAACCGCGTCAGATGGATCGCCGTGCTGTAAAAATAAGGATCCCCTTCCGTCACAAACGCCACATTCCGGCCGGCCGCCAGCTTCTCCCACACTTCCTGCACGATCGCTTCCCATTTCGCCTGCAGCAGTTCTTTGTCACGCGTCATCGGGAAGTGCAGCCCCAGCCGCTCCACCCCGTCCGGCAGATAGTCCTCCACGATCGCCAACGCATAGCTGTCCCCGTTCAGTTTGCGCGGATAGGCGATCACGTCCGTTTCCGCCAGAATGCGGTACGCCTTTACCGTGATCAGTTCCTTATCGCCTGGGCCCACGCCCATCGCGTACAGTTTGCCGATGTTCATTCCTCGTCCGTCTCCTCCCGGTCTTCCATTCGCACCGCTTTCACAATGTACACAGGGTCAAACGATTCAAACCGCGTCAGATTTAAGATCGGTTTGCTCCGCGCCACCTGCAGCATGGTGATCTCCACGTGCATGCCGAGCCGCTTGAACCCGTCCACCGCCCCGTACAAATTCTCGATCGTCGCCGCATTCAGCACGATCCGCCCGCCCGGTTTCAGTTTGCGGACGCACATTTCCAGGAGCGGCTGCATCTGCCCGGACGTACCGCCGATAAAAATCGCGTCCGCATCCGGCCATTCCTCCAGCCCGTCGGGCGCCTTGCCGCATTGAAACGTGACGTTCGTCCGCCCGAACTTCTCCACGTTGGCCCGGAGGATGTCCATGTCCTCCTCGTTTTTTTCGATCAGGTAGGCGTGGCCGTAGGGAGCCAGCATGGACGCCTCAATCCCGACCGATCCGGTGGCCGCCCCGATGTCCCAGATGATGTCATGCGGCCGGATCTGCAATTTGGCGAGCGTCACAGCCCGCACTTCCGACTTGGTGATCAGGCCGCGCTTCGGTTTGCGCTGGTAAAACTGGCGGTCGGGAATCCCCATCGGAAAAAAGGGACGATGGCCGCCGTCCCCGGAGCCATCCGCCGGCGTTGCGGCTCCCCCGGCCTCCTCTTCCCGCAGCAACACCAGCACGTTCAGCGGCGAAAACTCCCGCTCCGCCAGCTCCTCCAGCGTGTACAAGCCGGTTCGCTCGTCCGCTCCGCCCAGATTTTCCCCCACAAACGCCCTCACGCCACGGATCCCGGATGCCAGCAGATCGTTCGCGATCGCCGCCGGCGTGTTCTCCGGGTCGGTCAGCAGCGCCACTTTCGGATGCGTCCTCACCCAATCGGCCACCTTGTCCCGCGTCTTGCCGTGCACCGATGCAAGAAACGCGTCATGCCAGCTTTCCTTCAACCGGGCAAACGCCAGTTGGATCGACGACAAGCCGGGGTGAATTTCAATCCGTTCCTTGCCCAGTTTATTCCCTAGATACCCGGCGATTCCGTAAAAATTCGGATCCCCCGAGGCGAGCACCACCACCTGTTGGCCGGCCGTTTGCGCGGCATCGATCACCTGCACCGCTTTCGCCAGTCCTTCCTGCACCGCCCATTTTTCCGCCCGCAGATTCGGAAAAAAAGCAAGATGCCGTTCCCCGCCGACCAGCAGATCGGCCGCTTCCACCCACTGTAAGGCGGCCGCGCTCAAACTCGCCGGTCCGTCATCGCCAATCCCGATAATTCGGACTGGATGCATCGGTCGACCCCCTCCCGATAATACGTCCATCAAACTCCGCCAAAATCGTATCCACTTCCAACATGCCGCCGGCGTACCGCTTGCATTCCTCGCTGATCATTGAGCACAACAATGCGAAAAAACGCCGATGCCCGGCCGCCTCCAACAGGTCGCCCACCTGCTTGGCTGTATTGGCCTGCCGTATCTCGGCCAACAGTTCGTCAGGCACACCGACCCGGGCCGCCACACCGGCCAAAAATTCAAAATCGACCTGTGACCCCTTCGAGTGCAGGTTCATGTGCCCGGCCGCCAGTTTCGAAAATTTGCCCATCATGCCGGACAGCGTAACTTTTTTTACACCCTTTTGGGCGCAATGCTTGAGCGCGATACCGGCAAAATCCCCCATCTGGATGAACGCTTCTTCCGGCAATTCCGGCAAAGCTTCCTGCGCCACCCGCTCGCTGCGGCCGCCGGTCGTCAGCGCCAAATGGTCACAGCCGTTCGCCACCGCCACATCGATCGCCTGCTTGACGCTCGCGATATACGCGGCGGAAGAAAACGGCTTGACGAGGCCGGTGGTGCCAAGGATTGAGATGCCGCCGATGATGCCGAGTCTGGCGTTGAGCGTTTTTTTCGCGATCTCTTCGCCGTTCGGCACCGAAATCACAACCCGCAGGCCGCGTCCAGCCAGCAGATCCCCCGCTTCTTCCGTCACCGCTTGCGCAATCATCTTCCGCGGCACCGGATTGATCGCCGGATCGCCGACCGGCAGCCCGAGGCCGGGCTTGGTGATCCGGCCCACGCCAACGCCGCCGTCCAGCTGAATCCCCGGTTGATCCGCATACGTGACGGTGGCGAAAATGTGGGCGCCATGTGTCGCGTCCGGGTCGTCTCCGCCATCCTTGATAACGGAGCAGGCGGCCATATCGCGGGTCACCTCCAGGTTGTGCACTTCAAACGTGACGTCCATCCCGGCCGGGATGCGGATGGTCACATGCGACCACGCCTCCCCCGTCAGTAGCGCATGCGTCGCCGCTTTCGCAGCCGCCGTCGCGCATGCGCCGGTCGTATAGCCGTGGCGCAACGGTTTGGCTTCCTCAGCCCGCCGGTCCGCTTCCGGTGCTGCTGTATCGGATCGCCCCCCGTCCTGCGCATCCTGTCCGCCAGCCCGCCCGTCCGGTTCCTTCATCCGATCGGCTTGCTTCGCCATGTTCGACCCAATCCCGATGTGCTGTCCGCCCTATTTTTCCGCCGGTTCCCGTACTGCCAGCAGCGACAGGGCGTTGACGATCGACACGGCGACCGGGGAGCCGCCCTTGCGACCGATATTGGTGATAAACGGCACCCCTTGCAGCTTGCTGAGCAGTTCCTTCGACTCGGCTGCCGACACGAATCCGACCGGTACCCCGACGATCAGGCCCGGCTTCGCTTCTCCCGCCTCCACCAGACGAATCAGCTCCAGCAGAGCGGTGGGCGCGTTGCCGATCGCCACGATCGCGCCTTCGCAGAGCCGGGCCGCTTTCCGCATCGAGACGATCGCCCGGGTGGTGTTCAATTGTTTCGCTTCTTCGATCACATCCGGATCGGAGATAAAGCAATGCACCGTGCTGCCAAACTTCTCCAGCCGCGGCTTGGAAATCCCGACCTCCACCATCTGCACGTCCGCCACCACCGGGCGGCCGGCGCGGATCGCCCGAATGCCGGACTGTACCGCATCCGGGGTAAACAGGAGGGAGCGGCCGAGCTCAAAATCGGCCGAAGCGTGAATCACCCGCTGCACGATCGGAAATTGCTCCTCCGTAAACGGATGTTCGCCCAGTTCCTCCGCGATGATCTGGAAGCTCTTCTCCTCGATCTCCTGCGGTTGGGTGGTCAACGGCACAAACGACATCAAAATCACTCCTTCGCTCGTATGCCTTTGTTGTTTTCTACACAGCGGCCATTCTGCTGCGCCTGCCGGCCAGGGCCCCCAGCGCCAGGCCCGCGATAACGGTTGCCAGCATCAGCATCCCGGCGCGAAGTTGGGCCACCGGGCTTGGATCCACGGGCGGCACTTCAAATGTGAACTCGCCGTCAAACGGCGCCCGCAAGGACGATTGCGGCGAATCCGGCGCAGCGTGCAGCACGACCTTGTATTCGGCCGTATCGGGAAACGCGTAGTCGAATTCCAGCAGACCGTCGGGAATTTGTGTGCGTGTCGCGAACATCGTCAGGTTGTCATCCACGTGGTACAACGAGACGGACGCGTCAAGCCCGTGCATCGGCTGTCCGGTTTTGGCATCCCGCAGCTCGATGGCAAAATGGGCCGGTGCTCCTTTTTGCACCGGTTCCGCCGGATTGACTTTCAACTCGGCCCGGATCTGCTGGTTGGCCAACGAAACGGTTTGCGGCGGACTGGATGGCGTACCGTGTCCGTGCGCCCAGGCGAATTTTGGATGGGCCAGCAAACTACCGGCAACCGCCAATGCGAGCAGGCTGACGGTGGAAGACCTGCGCAACACCGCTGCAGTCGCCTGTTTTTTACGGAACGGATTTTCCAGCGATCCGCCGACATACCCGCTGGCCACCGCCGCTACAAAAATCGCCACAAACAGAGCGAAGGTGCGGATCAACTGGCCCAGCGGCACTCTCACCTCGACCGGAATTTTGGCGTCGATCGGCTGCTGCAGGCCGGGAGCGGCGGCGTGCAAGGCGATCACATAGGAACCCGCGTCCCAGAAGTTCGTGTCGAGCTCCAGCTTGCCATTGTACAGATGCAGATCCATCACCTGCACGAGGCCGATTCCCTGATGGTCCTCCCGCAGGTAACCCACATACAGCCAGGGATTGAGCGCTTTTGTTTTCTCGATTTCCACATGCACCGATACGTCATGCAGCGGCTGCTTGGTGGCAGGATCGACAAACTGGTAGGAGACACGGGCCAGTTCATGCGCCGGCGGCCGTTCGGGCACCAGAAACTCCCCTTTTTCCTCGTAACTTTCCAAAATCGCCACGCCAAACATCACGGCGCCGATGATCAAAAACGGTAGAACCAGTAAAACCGAGAAGCGAAACCAATATTTTTTCATGAACAAAAACTCCTTTACCGAACCGAATCTGACATCTGACAAACGTTCTGTATGCATCCTGCACGCGCGAACCGGTCTTTCAAACCCTCAGGCATGCGGGGGACTGTCGGGCAACGTTTAGTGGCAGGGCACGATCGTTACCCCGTGGCGGGCCGGGTGCACCGCGTCATGCAACGCGGCAATCGGAGAAAAGAACAGACCGTACAGCGTAACCGGAATCCAGGCGATCAGCAGAATCCATTGCAACACATATAAGCTTTTGGCGACTGCAGGACTTGTCTGCAAAGCGACATATTTTTGCACCAGGGTGCTCATCTGTCTCACCTCCCTCTCCGTCAGGCCTCTTTGCCGAGTGCTAAGCCGTCCCCCGCATGCCTGAACGTTTGACACTGCGCACACCACCAACAAAAAACCCCAGCCGGAAAGGCTGAGGTGCAAAAGCAGGGCAAACCTGCACAGCCACTGCTCGGGCAGCAGGCATCCACTTCCAACACCGTACCTTTTCCTCGAAGGTACCTTGCGGTGTGCTCGCAACTAGGTAGGTCTCCTGGCTTCCGGGTCATCACGCTCTTTCGCCTTCCCCGACGGTGCGAACCGATCGCGGGCACAGCCGTTTGACAGCCGTGCCGACCGTTCGAGTGGCATCGATGAAAGAGAGCTCGCCGGTTACAGTGGCGGGACCGCTCGGGACTTGCACCCGATTCCCTGTTACCCCCAGCGATCTGGGGCACCTAGACGAGTTCGCTATGCAATTGTATGCCTTGCAAAAATTCAATATTCGTGTCCAGTATACGGGGTGTCAGGAAAGTTTGTCCATACCCAATTTGAATCGCCCACGATACATCCAGACAAGTGCGCCCTGCCGCACCTGATTTTCCGCTGTTCGCAGCATGCCGCGGGTAAACACGCGGTAGGTGAGGATTCCGAGGATGACGTCCACCGTTTGGAAGCCAGGATCCAAACATCAAGCAGGCCCCACGAGGTTGCCAGCACTCCTGCGACCAACATCATCATTGCCGCAAACCCCTTTACATCGTTTCCCTGTGGTATAATATGCTGGACAGTCAAGATATTTTTCAGAATATTTATAATGGAGTGAACATATGGGTAATAAAAGCAAGCATCAGATAAAGCGAGAGTTGTCGTACCAAGCAACAGTCAGAGTGGCCGCCACATCACCCCGCAAAGTGTCGCATCGCTTCGAAGCCTAGTCCGAGTACTTTGCCGGGGCCCCAATCCAAAGGCAACGCCGAGTTGATCGTCCATGATCAAAAAAAATGTTCGGGCGGAAGGATTTTCTGCCTGCCACTCCGAATACATCAAAGCAACACAAAAATTGAACAGTTCGGGAACAGGTCCCCGGATCCGGGGTGAAAAGGGAAGTGTGGTGCAAATCCACCGCGGTCCCGCCACTGTAACGAAGAGTCCTGCGCGCAATCCACTGGGCATATGCTTGGGAAGGGAGTGCAGGATGATGATTCGAAGCCAGGAGACCTGCCTGTTCCAACGGCACCGCGAAATCGTGTCGGTGACAGCCACGCGCTTCACCGGCATGATCGCACCTACGGGAGATGGGGAGGTGTCACGCGAGACGGCAAGCTGTCCATGCTTGGCTGCTGGATCCGTCCTGCCGTGCCCTTCCCCTCCCTGGCGAGGGGAATTTTTGTTGGGGGGAGTATCATGATTTTCTTTTTGGCGGGCACCAGCGATGCCCGCGAATTGGCAGTCAAACTGCAGGCGCAGGGATATCCGCTGCTCGCGTCGGTTGTCACCGAATCGGCGGCCGAATCGCTTAGGGAAGCGGGGCTGGCCGTGACGGTCGGTCGCAAAACGTCCGATGAGATGATTGAACTGATTCACCACGAACAGGCGGCCGCGATCGTCGACGCCAGCCATCCGTTTGCCGAAATCGCATCGCAAAACGCGATACAGGCGGCCGCGGCGGCGGAGATTCCCTATTTTCGTTACGAACGGCCCGGCTCGATTCTGTCCGACCATCCGTTGATCACCTATGTCCGCGATTACCGGGAGGCGGCGGAGGCGGCGTTGCAGCGAAAAGGCACGATTTTCCTGACGACCGGCTCGAAAACCCTGCCCATTTTTGTCGAGGTGTTAAACGGAGTCGAAGGCATCCGGCTGATCGCCCGCATGCTGCCGACGGAAGACAACATGCGAAAATGCGCCGAACTGGGCATTCCGCAAAAAAACATCGTGGCGATGCAGGGGCCGTTTTCGGAAGAACTGAATGCTGCATTCTACCGCCATTACGGGGTGACCACGGTGATCACCAAGGAGTCCGGTGCGGAAGGTTCCGTCCAGGAAAAGGTGAAAGCGGCGTTAGACAACGGGGTGCACGTGATTGTCATCTGCCGGCCGGGCATCGACTACGGGCGGGTGTATGAAGCGGCCGATGATCTGATTCGGGCGATCAAGGAGGCGGTTCCGCATGAGCATTTACACGCGCAGCGGTGACCAGGGGACGACGGCGCTCGTCGGCGATCGCCGCAGCAAACACGACCTGCGGGTCGAGGCGTACGGCACGGTCGACGAGGCCAATTCGTTTGTCGGCGACGCCCTGGCTTTGCTGGAAGAATGGCCGGTCGACCTGCAGGATATGGCGGATGTGCTGCAGGACATCCAACAAGAGTTGTTTGACGTGGGCAGCGACCTGGCCACCGTCGGCGAAGTGCGCCCGTACAAGGTGTCAGCCGGCATGGTGGAGCGGCTGGAACCGCTGATCGATCACTATCTGAAACAGGCGGTACCCGTGAAAAAATTTATCGTGCCGGGCGGCTCCCGACCCGCCGCCAAGCTGCACATCTGCCGGACGGTCACCCGCAGGGCGGAACGGCGGGTAGTGGCCCTTTCCCAAACGGAACCGGTCAACCCGGAATGCCTGCGCTATTTGAACCGGCTGTCGGACCTGTTTTTTGCGATGGCCCGCGCAGCGAACGCACGCTGCGGACGCTCCGACCGGGAGTACCAACGGTCGCGCAACGTGTTCCGGCACGCGATGGGCCAAAACAGTGGTAGGGAATCGGCGGAAACAGCTTGTACAGGTTCCAGCCCAGCGTATTCCCCCGATACCGCAACCCCAGCCGAGTCCCCGACAGGAGGAGAGACATCATGAAACGCCACACATTGCACCCAGCAGGAGGAGAGACACAATGAGCCGCCACGCTTTCAGCCCGGAAGAACGAGCCGCCGTTTACAGAGCGATTTACGAAAGACGGGACATCCGCAGTTTTCTGCCGGACCCGCTGGATGAAGCGGCGGTCGCCCGCATCCTCGACGCCGGCCATCATGCGCCATCGGTGGGCTTTATGCAACCCTGGAACTTTATTCTCATCCGTTCGCAGGAGGTGAAGCAGCAACTGCGGGATGCAGTGGACCGGGAGCGCCTCGCCGCATCGCTCCATTTCGAGGACGAACGGCAGGATCTGTATCTCAAGCTGAAAGTGGAAGGCATCCTCCAGGCGCCCTTGACGATCTGCGTCACCTGCGATCCGACCCGCGGCGGCCGGCACGTGCTGGGCCGCAACTCGATTCCGGAAACGGACGTTTTTTCCGTTTCCTGCGCCATCCAGAACATGTGGCTGGCCGCGCGGGCAGAAGGAATCGCGATGGGCTGGGTGTCGATTTTCAAAAAACAGGACATCCGCCACATCCTCGACATTCCGCCGCACATCGACCCGGTGGGCCTCATCTCGCTGGGATATGTGGAGGCATTTCCAAACCGGCCGTTGCTGGAATCGGCGGGATGGCGCGATCGGATTCCGCTGGCGGAACTCGTGTTTGAAGAAAAATGGGGAGCCCCCAACCGCGCAATTCCGTTGAATCAGACATGAAACCACAGGACCTTCAAAAAGGGATGCAGATCCCGTGCTGCAGACAATACTGCTGAAAAAATCAAGGAGGAAGCATTGACCGCTTCCTCCTCTGCAGATTGTGCCTCCTCACCGTTACTTGCCACTCATGAAGAAATTGTAGGTGTTCATCAGGTTGTAAGCCAAGCTCCCACGAGTAACAGTTTCATTCGGCCTGAACGAGAAAGTCGGTGCGGCTCCTTCGACTGTCGACTGGTTGACATACCCTTTCATGATCCCTTTTTGCGTTGCGACCACCACGTAGCCGCGATCTTCCGGCGGGATCTGGTCATCATCGGTAAATGAGGTTTTGGTGTTCATATTCTGCCGGGCCAGTTCGTCCAATCCCATCGCTTTCACCAGTGCAACCGCCAACTGAGAACGGGTGATCTTGTCGTTTGTACCGAACCGGGTGGCGGAACATGCGCTCATCACACTGCCGCCCGTCCAGAAAATATCCCGCATCGGCGCCGCATTCGCAGTGACTGCCGCCACAAACGGCGCCAGGAACGAGGAGACGTCACTGTAGGGAACAGGCTGCGTCAGATTCTGACGGATTTCCAAATCGGACGCGATCCAGCGGGCCAATTCCCCCTTGGTAATCGATTGATCCGGTTTAAACTCGTTTGCATTCGCGGAGTCGATCAACCTTTTCGAAACTGCCGCACGAATCGCCGATTCATACGGCGTTCCGGCCACGTCATTCAGTCCCGTAAAGGTTCCGTAATACGTGCGGTAGGAAAAATGAACCGTGTCCGGCACCCCGATCGTTCCCCGGTAGCCCGAAACTTCGACTTTCCAGGTTCCTTTCTGCGGCGTTTGCAACGTGATGGACGTCTGGGTGCCATAGACGGCCGAAAGCAAATAGGCACTGTAGACTTTTGAACTGCCATCGGGTGCGGTTACTATCACCTGCAGCAGATTGGCCGGATTGTCCCAAGCGATCGTCAAATCGGAAACGACCGCATTGTCGTTTACATTCATTGTGAACGTGACTGGTGTCGTCGGATCCCACACGGTATCCGTAGGATCGAGCGCATCCACGTATCCCTTGAATTTTGCATTGAAGGTCTGGTTCAGCACCGCTCCATAATTGCGCTCCATATGCTGCGCCTTGTCGATGGCCGCATACGCGTTGACAAAGCCGCTTCCCACTTCAAACGCTTGATAGCCGGGCATGCGCGTAGCCGTGTCCATTAGTATCTGTTTGACCTGATCCGGTGTCAATGCCGGATTCGCTTCCGTTAGCAGCGCCACAACTCCGGAGATGTGCGGAGTTGCCATGGAAGTACCGCTCATGGTCGTATAATACGGCTGGTACGCGGTCTGTATCATCGCCGCATCCTTGCTTGCCGACAAGGGAGTCAGGACACTCTGTTTGGCGCGAGCAGAAATGATATCGACGCCGGGCGCTGTGATCGTCGGATGATAGAGAGCGTCGTCGCGAATCCCACGCGATGAAAAATCGGCCAGTAACCCTGTGTCTTTCGTACCCGCCGCCACCCCGATCACCCAGGGAGCGACCGCATAGGGATTTTGCGTATTGGCGGAAGGGCCCTCGTTCCCCATGGCAAACACAACTGTAATCCCGCGGTCGTGCAGAATTTTGGTCGCCTGGTTGATCGGGTCGTTCGGATCGAACGATCCGGTTGTACCCCAAGAATTGGACACGACTTTGATGTTGTATTGATACTGGTGGGTTAATACGTAGTCAAGCCCTTCCACAGCAGCGGTGATCAGCAGGGTGGCCCCGGCCGACACGCCGATCAGGTTGGCCGCGGGTGCCACTCCCTCATACCTGCCGCCGCTGGCAGTACCGTCTCCGCCGATGATGCCTGCAACATGGGTGCCATGCCCACCCGCATTATCCGTATCCGGAACCCCTTCCAAATAGGAAGGCGCCACAAAATCGGAAACGGTTTCATTCCCCACGACCTTCACATTCTGGATCACCCGGGAACCGAATTTCAGATCGGGATGCGTACCGTCAATACCGCTGTCGACGACCGCAACGCCAACCCCTTTTCCGGAATATCCCATGCTGGGGGTCGTCCGGTTTTTGGCAGCGCCGATCTGTGCAACCGACTTGTCCAGGAAATAGTGCAACTGTTTGTCCGCATAAACCGATTGCAAATTGGCAATCGAAGACTGTACAAGCTTCTGGATCTGCAGTTTCGTCAGCGTTGCGATCACCATCGGCAGCTCATGCAACACCGTACCTGCGGGAATGCCCAGCGCTTTTAGCGTATTCAAATCGTCCTGCGTGGGCTGCTGGCTGTAGGTGAGGATCACCTTCAGCGTGTCCGCATCCCCCATGCTGTCCAGCTTCGACAGCAGACTCGGGTCGATTGCAACAGCGTTTGCCGCGTACGCCTGGTGCTGGGGAAGCCCTGCACTCCCGAACGGGACGGTGATCAGCACCGACGTCAGGAAAGCACTGATTAAATGGTTTTTCACCGACATTCATCCCCCTCATCGCATGATGATATATCGAATAATTCTATTATAGGTGGACAAACGGGTGCCAGGGATTACACGAAAGTATACTTTTCTCCCATACTTTCGGCTAATTGACAAAGTGGTTGTGAGTTGTTCAATCCTGTTACCGCTCACGCTATTTGGCGGCGAGTGAGCGGTTTTTTGTCATGTTCAATGTCGGAGGATTCTTCGGATGATTGTCGTATCATGATCCGTATCGTAACGACAATCATTACGGAGGTGAAAAAAGGAAGAGAGACCCTGCAGGTTGGCCGCCTCTGAGTCTCTCTTCCGGTGCCCGGTTGTTACCGGGTACAACAATAACTATGCCTTCATGTTACAGCGCCCTCTTTGCTGATGTCCAGTCCTATATGCAATTTTGTGAGGCTCCTGACCTGGATG